>JANNVG010001292.1:0-4302 GCA_031414395.1 Fimbriiglobus sp. | reverse complement strand
CGCCGAGAGTCGGACGGGGGCCGACGCGAGTGAATCCCGCGTGGAGCGAGTGAAGGCGTTCACCCGCCGCACGCTCGTCACTCCGGCCGAACCCCCTCTCCGACTCTCGGCGAGAGTCGGCCACCCGCCCGAAACGTCAGGTTACGCCTTCTCGCCGACCAGGTCCCAGCCCTTGCGGTACTCGCCCTTGATGTACTTCATGGCGTCGTCGTTGCCGCTGGCCTTGAACGCCTTGCCGTCCCAGTCGAACGCCTTGCCCGTGCGGATGGCCACGTTGCCCAGCAGGAACGACTCGGTGAGCAGGGACGCGTAGTCGAAGTTGGCCAGCGCCGTCGCCGGCTTGTTGTCCTTGATGGCCTGCACCCACTCGTCCTTCTGCCCCTGGTCGCCCTTGCCGTTCTTGGGCAGCGTCTCCGGGTCGCCGACGATCCGCTCGACGCCGTCCGGCGTCACCACGTAGGCGTCCGCCCCGTAGTCGTCCGGGCTGAACAGCACGCCCTTGTCGCCCACCAGGAACGACCCGCTGTTCACCACCTTCACCTGCTTCTTCGGGTCCTTCTCGTTCGGGTTGTAGAAGTTCCACACGTCCTTGTCGAAGTAGACGGCGAACTCCTTCTCCCCCCGCTTCTTCTGGCCGGGCACCAGTTCGGCCGCCGGCAGCACGTACTTCTTGTCGCGGTTGCCCTCGTACCAGTGGACCGTCACCGCCTTCCGCTTGTCCCGCTCGGGGAAGTTCATGGTCACGTGCGCCCAGCTCGGGCACGTCTCGGGGTTCACGTCGCCGGCCTCGGCCGCCACGCGGGTCGGGTGGTCCAGATTCAGCGCCATGAACAGCATGTTGGCCGTGTGACAGGCCATGTCGCCGATGGCCCCGGTGCCGTAATCCCACCAGCCCCGCCAGTTGAAGTCGTGGTACGTGCGGTTGCCGGCGTAGGGCCGCTCGGGGGCCTTGCCCAGGAACTCGTCCCAGTGCAGCGTCTTCGGCACCTCGTCCACCTTGTCCGGCCGCTTCATCACCTTCGGCGCCTGCGGCCACACCGGGCGGTTGGTCCACACGTGCGCTTCCTTCACCACCCCGATCACCCCGCCGCGGATCTTCTCCACCGCCCGCCGCAGGCCGTTCGCCGCCGTGCCCTGGTTGCCCATCTGCGTACACACTTTGTACTTGCGGGCCACCTCCATCATCATCCGCGCCTCGAACACCGTCTGGGTGAGCGGCTTCTGCACGTACACGTGCTTGCCCGCCCTCATGCACGGGATGGCGGCGGTGGCGTGGTGGTGGTCGGGCGTGCTCACCGTGACGGCGTCCACGTCCTTGAAGATGGCGTCGTCGAACAGCTTGCGGTAGTCGTGGAAGGTCTTCGCCTTCGGCCACTTCTTGGCCTTCCCGCCGAGGAACTTGTCGGTCTCGTCCACGTCCACCAGGGCGATGACGTCGCCCAGGGCGCTGGCGTTGTCGATGTCGCTGCTGCCCTTGCCGCCGACGCCGATGCCGGCGAACCGCAGGCGGGCGTTCGACCCCTGCGCCCTCAGCACGGAGAAGGCCGGGCCGGTGAACAGGTAGCCGAGGCCGCCGGCGGCGGCGGCCTTGAGGACAGACCGTCGGGACAGTTTCCGGGTCATGAGAGGGAGGCTCCCCCGCGAGAGTGCGGGAACGAATCGGAACGGGAATCGGGGTGGGCACGGCCGGCGCGCGACCGCGTGCGGAGAAGTGTAGGCGAGCAAGAGGGGGGAAGACAGGGGGCGGGCGGTGAAGTGCGGACGGGCGGTTCAGACCGGCTGTTCGCCGTTCTGGAGCGATTCACCGAACACGATGCGGTGGCCGTCCGGGGTGACGACGGCGAACTCCCGCATCCCCCACGATTTGTCCGCGAGCGGGTGCCAAATCTTGACGCCGTTCGAGACGGCCTCGGCGTACAGGCCGGCCGCGTCCCGCACGTGCAGGTACGCGAACCATGAGTGATCCTGAGCCTTCGACATCGGCACCGCATCGGGGCAGTGGCCGAGACGCAACTGGCACGCCCCGCGGCTGAGGAACGCCCACCCGGCCACACGGAAGTCTTCGGCGAATCCGAGTTTGTCCACGTAGAACCGCTTCGACGATTCGAGATCGCTTACGGCCAGCACGAACGTGGACGCGATGATGTCGGGCATGTCTTGCGGGGCCTCGCGGTCTGGCAGAATGGCGCACCCGGCCCTTCCGCAACAGGTCTCCACTCAATCCCGCCGCCACCGCTCCTGCATCGCCTCGTACCGCTCGCGGCGCTCGCGGGCGCGGCGGGTGGTGCCCGGAATCCACTTCGTTTCGGGCGGCTTCGGCGGGTCGAAGGAGGCGGCCCACCGCTGCGCCAGCTTGTCCCAGAAGTCGGCCGCCGGACCCGGCTGTTGCGGGTACGGCGCCACCACCTGATTCGGATCGACCGTCGGCCACTGCCCGCCGAACGGGCTGTTCGGCCCGTACCCGCCGACCGCCGACCCCAGCTTCGTGCCCACGTCGGGCAGCCGGGTGCCGACCGGCGAGCCGACCGGCTGTACCGACGGCCGGCCGACCGCCGAGCCGGGCATCTCGTACCCGGCGGCGGGTAAGGTCGCCGGCGATTGTGCGGTCGCCACCGCCGCGAACGCGAACACCGCCCCGAGGGCGGCGCGGTTGAGAAGTCGCATCGGAATGGCCCCCCCGACCGCCCACTGTAGCCGGGGTCTGTGACCCCGGTCCGGCCTCACAGAGGCCGGCGACAGCAGCACGGCTACTTCTTCCACCCCATCTGTTCGATCAGGCTGGTCGGCTTCGGCTCGACCGCCGCCCCGCCGGTCTGCACCACCGCCTGCCACTTGGCCGGGTCGGCTGGCAGGTCCTTGCCGGTCAGCCCCTTCAACCCCTCGTGCGCGTTCTGGGCGAGCACCACGTCTCGCCCGGCTTCCTGCTTCAGCACGGTGGTGAGCGCGGCCACCGACTCCGGCGACCGCATCTGCCCCAGCCCCCGCACGGCCGCCGACCGCACGTCGCGGTCGAGTTGGCCCTGGGCGGTGGCCGACGGCTCGGTGGTGGCCACCTTAGCCACGAACGCCACCGCCTCGGCCGACTGCTTGCCGGCCATGGCGGAGATGGTCCGCAATCGCACGGTGGACACGAACGACGGCTCGCACCCGGTCGGGGCGAGGTCGATGATGGATTCGATGTTGGCCGCTTGGGTCAGGTCGGCGGTGGCCAACTTGGCCGGGTCGGACGGCACGCCGTCGGCCTTCTCGTAGGCGTCCTTTAGGAGGCCAATCGCCCGCGGGTCGTCGAACCGGCCGAGGGCGTCGATGGCGGCCACCCGCACGATCGGGCTGGCGTCGGTGGTGGCGGCCGTCCACAGGATGTGCATGGCCTCGTCTTGTTCCGGCTGCGGTTTGCCCTGCTTGGCCGGCTCCTTCAGCCGCCGCATGGCGTCCGCCCGTTCGTTCCCGTCCACCTTGTTCCGCAGGACCGTGATCGGCTCCTCGCTGGTGAACAGGCTCGTGAGTGGGGCTTCGCGGAACTTGCGGGCGCTGACCGCATCCCAGGTGCCCGCGCACCCGATGCTGGCCAGAACCGCCACCGCCGCGAAGAGTGTGAGTGTGCGTCGGGCCACCGGCTTCCCCCCCAGAACCGTCCTGCCGATCCGCCGCGGCGATAGCAGAACCTGCGGGGCAGGTCAACGCCGAGTTGGGGTGAAGGCGGGCTGTTCAGTGTGTGGAGGTGGGCAAGAGGGGAACCACAATGAACACGATGGACACAAGGAGAGTAATTCGAACTCGGCCTTTTTCTTCGTGCTCCTTGTGTCCATTCTGGTGAACTCTCTTCTCCGAATCGCCCTGGCGGTGAAGGATGAAGGGCGGGCGGTGCCTACCCCATCAGCGCTGCCATTTTCGCCAGCAGGGTGGGCAGGTCCACCGGCTTGCTCTCGTACTCGTCGGCGCCGGCGGCCAGCGCCAGCGCGCGGTCTTCGGCCATCGCGTGCGCGGTGAGGGTGATGATGGGGATGTGTTTGGTGGCCGGGTTCGCCTTCAGCCGGCGGGTGGCCTCCAGCCCGTCCACCTGCGGCATCTTGATGTCCATGAGCACCAGGTGCGGCTGGGCGGACTCGGCGGTGGCGATCCCCTCCAGCGCGGACGTGGCCGACACCACCTCGAACCCGCGGCGGGTGAGCCGGCGGGCGAGCAGCTCGATGTTGTCCGGCTCGTCGTCCACGATGAGCAGCTTGGGCATTGGGGTCCTTTCTAACGAGCCGCGACCGCGAGGGAGCGGGGGAGGAATCACCCGCTCCCTCGCGGTCGCGG
>JANNVG010001291.1:0-3390 GCA_031414395.1 Fimbriiglobus sp. | reverse complement strand
CGCGGTGTACTCGGCCACGTTGTTCGTGGTGTTCGGGATGACCTCGGCCACTTCGATGGGCGGGCCGGCCGGCGGCTGAATGACGACGGCGAATGCGGCCGGGCCGGGGTTGCCGCGGGACGCGCCGTCGATGTGGATGGTGGCGGGGAGCATGAATCACCAGATCGAATGAGGAATGCAGGAAGGCAGGAGAAAACAGTGAGGTGAATTCTGTTCCCTCCTGCCTTCCTGCATTCCTCATCGCTCATTTTTTGGTCGAAGCGAACTTGTACAGCTTGCTCTCCGTCCGCAGGTACAGCGCGCCGTCGGCCGGCAGCGGGGTGGCGAACGTCTTCTCCTTCAGGTCGCCGGCGTCCTCGGCCTCCAACGTCTTGGTACTTGGTGTGACGACACTCCCCTTGCCGTCCTCGCTGGTGGCGTAGATCTTGCCGTTCACCACCACCAGGCTGGCCGAGAACCCCTTCCCCTTCAGCTTCTCCTCCCAGTGGGCCTTGCCCGTCTTCGCGTCCAGGCAGCTCATCACCCCGGAGTCCGACACGGTGTACAGTTCGTCGCCGACGGCGACGCCCGTGGGCGTGTTCGGCGCGTGCTTCTGGTGCGTCCACTTGATGTGCGTCTTCGTCACGTCGCCGCTGCCGGTCGGGTCGATGGCGAGCAACTGCGGCATGTCGTACCCGGTGGAGATGACCACCAGCCCGCCGGCCAGTACCGGCCGGCAGATGCACGAGTACCCGAGCGTCGGGAAGCCGGCCCGCCAAATTTCTTTGCCGTCGGCCACGTCGTAGGCGGCCACCACGTCCGCCCCCTGACTGATGACCAGCTTCTTCTTCCCCTGCTCGATCACCTGGGCGGTGGTGAACGAGAACTTCTTCGCCGACTTCGTGTTGTCGCGGTCCACCTTCCACGCCTCGGACCCGTCCTTCGTGTTCAGCGCCAGTACGAACGGCTTCTCCGCCCCGTCGCACGCCACGATCAGCCTGCCGTCGGCCAGCACCGGCGACCCGCCACCCCCGTGAACCGGCTTGTACGGGTACTTCTGCGTGGCCCACACCTGCTTGCCCTTCAGATCGTAGGCGGCGGTGCCCAGGTGCCCGAAGTGGAAGTACACCCGCTCGTCGTCGGTGACGGCCGACGGGCTGGCGTGGCTGTTCTTGCCGTGGATGTTCGGGGCCGACTTGGCCTCCTCGGTGAACACCAGTTCGTTCCAGTCGATTTTCCCACTGGCCGCGTCCACGCAGATCGCCCGCAATTCGTAGTCGGGCTTCTTGTCCTCGCCCTTCGTCACGGCGCTGGTCAGGTACAACTTGCCCTTCAGCAGGATGGGCGACGACCAGCCCTTGCCGGGAATGGGCGTGGTCCAGGCGACGTTCGTGTCCGGCCCCCACTTGTCGGGAACGGCCGGGCCGGTGTAGTGGCCGCTGCCGTCCGGCCCGCGGAACTCTTTCCACTCGGCGGTGGTGTTGGCGTCGGCACCGAGCAGGAAGGCGGCGAGGAGCAGGTGGGTCATGGTGGCGGGGACCGTGCGAGGTGGGTTCAGGGGTGGGAGCCGGCGAGCACCCCGGCGGGGGTGAGGACGGTGATACCAGGATATCGGCGGAAGTCGGCGTCGTTGAACGTGAGCAGGTGGGTGACGGCGTGGACGCACATGGCGGCCACGATGCGGGCGTCGTGCGCCGGCTTGCCCTTCACGGCGTGGCGAACGACCAGCCCCCGCCACTCACCGAACGTCGCCGGGTGGTCCGGGAAGAGGGTGAACTCCCGCTCGAACCGGCTCACTTCCGCGTCAGCCTCGGCGACCGAAAGCCCCAGCCCGTTGACCGCCGTCGGTCGCGTGGCCACCACCCAGAGTTCTTGCAAGCCCTGGGGGAACACCGCCAGTGTGGGCCCGCGGGAGCGGAGCAGGGCGGTCGAGCCGACCGCGGTGGCGTGCATCGGGTGCAGCGGCTCGGCCGTCCGCAACAGGATGTTCGTGTCGCACACGATGATCATTCGCCCCGACCCGCGTAGATGGTTTCGCGGCTCACTTCCGTGGTGCTTTCCCGATCCGCCCATCCGTCGGCCCAAGCCCGAAGACGTGCCTTCCATTCGGCCTTCGTCTCGTTCGGCGTCGGCGTTTCGGAAAAAGTCGCGTGCTTCATCGCCCAGCGGAGGAAGTGCCCCATCCGTTCCGAAGGCGTCTCGTTCGGGTTCGGGTTCGGCAGGATGTCCACCTCGTTCGCCTCCCGGAGTGTGGCGACGAACCACTCGACCACCTCGATCAGTTCCCAACTTAGGCCGTCAGCGTTCACAGTGCGTGCCATCGGCGTGCCCTCCCGCGTGATGCCCATTATATGCCCCGCCCGCGTGCCCGACGCTCGACGACGACCCCTTCCGGCCGGCAGTTCGTCGCGGTATACTCGTCTTCACTCGCCTGGAGGTGCGCGATGGGCCGTTTTGCAATCCTGCTGCTGTGTGCCGCGCCGGTGTTCGCCGCCCCTGTGCCGAAGGCGAAGGCGAAGTTGACGATGGAAGGCACCTGGGAGGTGTTGGAGCGACAGAACCACGGGGAGGCGATGAAAGTTCAGTCGCGGGAATACTGGGTGTTCGGAGATGGCTCGTACAGCATTTTTAAAGGACTGAAGGGCGAGATCGAATTGAGCGACCTGAATCGCCGGACGGTGAACGGCACCTACGAGATCCCTGACGCGAAGGACTCGTCCGCCTTCGATCTCAAGCAAGGGACCAACCAGAACATCTGCCGGATGTCCCTGGAGGGTGACGTCTTGCACATCGCCATCTCGATTGACCCGAAGCGTGAACGGCCGGCGGAGGGGAAGCCGGGACAGGGTGTCGCGTACATCAAACTCCAGCGCGTCGATGAGTCGAAGCTGAAAGCGAAGTGACCGTCTCCCGCACCAGTTTCAGGCTGCGATCCCAGCCGAGCTCCGTCGTCACTCGCTGGCGGCCGGCTTCGCCCATTCGCCGGGCCAGGTCTGGATCGCTCGCCAGTTGAAGCAGCTTCGCCCGCAACTCGGCCACTTCGCCGCACTTCACCAGGAAGCCGTCGATGCCGTCGCGGATGAGGTCCGCCGGCCCGCCCGCCCGGTACGCCACCACCGGCTTGCCGTTCGCCCACGCTTCGAGCAACACCAGCCCGAACGAGTCGGTGCGGCTCGGCAAACAGAACGCGTCGATGCCGGCGAAGAAGTCACGCTTCGCGGCATCGCTCAACACGCCCAGCCGCGTGACGGCAGACTGGTGCGGATACGACTGCCAAAAGTGCAGGAAGTTCGGCATGGCGGGGCCGGCCAGCACGGTTGAAAAACCTACCCCTCCTTCCGGTTCAGAACCTACCCCCCCGGCCCCCCACCCAAAAAGGGGAGGGGGGGGGGGAACGCCAGACAACCCCCC
>JANNVG010001290.1:0-10969 GCA_031414395.1 Fimbriiglobus sp. | reverse complement strand
CACCCGCTCCCCGGCGGTCGCGGTTCCATTCGGCACGTCACGGGTTGCTGCCGGTGATCGTCTGCGTGAAGTCCGCACCTTTGACCGCGTTGGCGGCCGTGTTCAGCCGCACCGTCTGGGTGAGGTAGCGGGCGAAGGCGTCGCCGGGGCGCTCTTGCAGGACCAACACGTCGCCGGGCAGCACGCGGATCCGCTCGCGGGGGTCACGCAGGGCCACATTCAGATCGACGCGAATGGGGATCTGCCGGCCGTGGCCGGCTTGCCGCAGCACCGTCAGCAGGGCGGGCGACGGCGAGCCGAGTCCGGTGTTCACCGCCTGACCGACGAAGGCGTTCTGCGTGAACCCGCCGTTCGCCAGCGGCGCGCCCACCACCGTCAGCGCCTGGAGGATGTCCAGGTCGTAGTCCCGCGGCAACTGAATCTGTCGACTGCCCGCCACGCCCGCCACATAGAACACGTCCTGCGTGGTGTCTCGGGTCTCGATCTTCACCACGTCGCCGTCGCGGAGGATGATGTCGTCCTCGCACACGGTCAGCGGCTGCTCGGGGTAAATGCGGAGGGGAATCTTGATCCGCCCGCGGGTCGGGTCGGTGGCGGTCGTGGCCCGTTCGATGATGATCTCGTCCTTCGCGTCCAGGCCCGGCAACCCGCCGGTCTGGTTGAGGGCGTGCAGTACGTCGTTCTGACCGGCCGGCAGCTTCAGCGTGAACCCGTTCCCGCGGCGGGAGGCGCCGAGGACGGTGCCGCCGACGCCGGTGGACAGCGTCGGTTGCAAGTCCTCCCGCACTACGGTGATCGTGTACTCCCGCTTCTTCAGCAGTTGCACCGTCACGCGGGCGGTCTTCGCGTTCACCAGCTCCGGCCCGCCGTGCTTCCCGCTCGCCGTCTCCTTGATGAGCTGTTCCACCTCCGCCGCCGTCTTCCCCTTCACGTTGATCGGCGGCAGTTGGGGCAACGTAATCGTGCCGTCGTCGCGCACCGGGATGGGGAAGCCGAGGGCGGCGAGGTCGGAGGTGGCGTCGGGCAGCTTCACCGGGGCGACGGTGCCGGGCGGGGCGATGACGTTGTCGGCCACGACGGCCAGGGTGTCGCCCTTGTCGAAGCGGTACGTCTCGATCTCCCGCTGACGCAGGACGGTGAGCGGGATCGGCTTCAGGTCGGCCCGCGGGCGGCCGAGCACCTCCGCCGGCAGGCGGCGGACGGGGATGCCGTCGGCCACCGGGTTCGTGACGGCCGCGCACCCGACGCTCAGCCCGCTCAGTGCGGTCAACAGGATGGCGACCGTCACCCGCATGACATCTCCGTCGGCTGTTGTTGTAGCCGGCCTCTGTGAGGCCGGTCCGAGTTGTAGCCGGCCTCTGTGAGGCCGGTCCGAGTTGTAGCCGGCCTCTGTGAGGCCGGTCCGAGTTGTAGCCGGCCTCTGTGAGGCCGGTCCGAACCGGGGTCACAGACCCCGGCTACAGTGGGGCGCATTAACGGCGGTCGGGCAGGGGCGACACGACCACCCGCGGTTCGGGGCGGGCCGGCACCACGCCGTCGGGCGCGGGTTCGGGAACGTCGGCCTTCACTTCGGGTGCGACCGGCGGCATCACCACGGGCGGCGGTGCGACCGGCGAACCGATCAGCGGGCGGGTCGGTGGCAGCAAGGTCGTGTCGGTCGGCTCGGGCTTCGGTGCGACAGCGGCGGGCAAACTCGACACCACTTTCGGTGCCGGGGTGTTCGGCGCACACTGCTCCTTCGGCACCTGTTGAACGGCCGGCAGTTGTTCCGCCGGCGGGTCGGCGACCAGCACCGGCACGGTCAGGAACTGCCGCTGCCCGCTCGCGGCGGCACACGTCGCGCCCTGTTGGAAGCCGGCGAAGTAGTCGTGAATGCGGGCGTGCCCGTTGGCGGTCAGGAACCGCCCGCGGCGGTACTTGGTCGGCGGCACGGCCGGCGGCACCGGCTCGCCCCCGCGTTCGAGCGCGTCGGCGTACCCGTCCACGAACCCGTCTTCGTAGTCCTCGCTCACCGCCTGCCGGCACCGCAGTTCCTTCACCACCCGCCGGCCTTCCGCCCGGCACTCGTGCGTCACGTGCTTCTCGTCCAGATACATCGCCGGCTCGTTCACCGCGTTGTGCAGGGCGGTTTCGGCCAGGTGGCACCCCGCCAGCGGCGCCAGCCCGCCCACCAGCAGGAGTAAATGCCACCGCATATCCATCCCCCTGATCGTGTTCCCGCTGTTCATCGACCGCAGCGGCCGGGCGAGTTGATCGGTTTTGCCGGCGGATTGCGGATGCGGGTGACTCGGATTCGCCATATTTCTTCAAGATGCTGCCTGCCGTGCTGCTCTCGCTCGCCGCGGTCGCTCTGCCCGATCCGGCCGCCCCGTGGGAACTGGTGGAGGCGTGCCCGCGGTTGATCGTGGGTACGTCCAAAGCCACGGCGGTGGTGATCGGCCACAAGGACGGCTCCGCCTACCTGCTCACCGCCCTGCACGCGGTTGCCGAAGACTCACCGTCGGAAGTGCAGTTCTTCACCCGCCCCACATATCCCGAACCGACGCGCTCGCTCCGCGGGTGCGTGGTGGAAGCGAAGTTCCGTCACGCCGATTTCGCACTGTTGAAAGTGCCGACCGGCGACGTGCCCGTGACAGTGCTGAAGCTGGCTTCGCCAACGCCCCGCCCCCGCAAGGTGCCGTTCGCCGCACTCGGCATCGGGTGCAGTGGGGGTGAAGCGCCGACTGGCATCGCAGAGACGGTGAGCGCCAAACGCTTCGGCCGACGAGACGGCGAACAAGCGTTCTTCTGGGAGACGGAGTCGGCCCCCACGCCGGGGCGGTCGGGCGGGCCGCTAGTGGTCGGCGGGCGGGTCGTCGGGCTGTGTGTGGCGGGCAAGGACGGCAAAGGGTACTACGCCCACGCCGACGAACTGCTCGCCGGGCTGATGGCCGACGGGTTCGGCTGGCTGTGGGACGGGAGGTGAGGAAAACAGTGACTCACGCAGGGCGCGAAGACGCAGAGGGAATCTGTAGGAGGGTGGATACGACTTGATTAGAATATCTTCTGCTTTCTCTGCGTCTCCGCGCCTCTGCGTGAGACACTCTGATTGCGCCCGACCGCCCGTCAACTTGTTACCTGTCGCCCGCGCCCGTACATTATCCTCCCGCCCGACCCGAACCCCGAGACGCACTCGATGGACGCGCCCGTTCGCCGCTCCGTCCTGTTCGTCTGCACCGGGAACACCTGCCGCAGCCCGCTGGCCGAGGCGGTGTGCAAGCGGCTGCTCGCGGATCGGCTGGGCTGTCTGCCGGACGAACTGGACGCCCGCGGATTTGTGGTGCGGAGCGCGGGCGTGATGGCGTACTCCGGGGAGGCGGCGAGCGAGGGGGCGGTGATCGCCGGGGCGGAGATCGGGGCCGACCTGTCGGCCCACCGCAGCCGGCCGGTCCACCCGGAACTGCTGGCCGAGGCCACGCACGTCATCGCCATGACGGACGGGCACCTGGCGGTGCTGACATACCGCTTCCCGAACGTCGGCCCGCCGCCGCTGCCGCTGGCCGACGGGTTCGACATCCCCGACCCGATCGGCGGGGAACTGGACGAGTACCGGGCGTGCGCCCGGGCGATCGCGGGTCAACTGGATCGGTTCATACACGGGTGGCTGGGGACATGAAAATCGCCGTCGGCAATGACCACCGCGGGGTGGCGGCCAAATACCGCTTGCAAGACATGCTGGCCGGCCTCGGGCACGAGGTGCTCGACCTGGGGGCACAGGCCGCCGCCAGCTCGGACTACCCGGATTACGCCCTGCCGGTGGCCGAGGCGGTGGCCGGCGGGGTGGCCGACCGCGGCATCCTCATCTGCGCCACCGGGCACGGCATGTGCATCGCCGCGAACAAGGTGGTGGGCGTGCGGGCGGTGAACTGCCGCGACGCCGTGGACGCCGAACTGAGCCGCCTGCACAACGACGCGAATGTGCTGTGCATGTCGGCCGACCTGGTGGGCGAGGAGGCCATGGCGCGCATGATCCGCGTGTGGCTGGACACGCCGTTCGAGGGCGGGCGACACGCCCGCCGACTGGACAAGATCAACAAGTACGAAGGGGCGAAGGCGTAACCCGTCGGCTTCACGGAGGCCAGCATGAGCGTCGTTTCGACACCCCGCGCCACTTACGATGACCTGATGCGGGCGGACGGCAACGCCGAACTCATCAACGGGAAGGTGGTTCCGCTCATGCCCACCGGAGCACGGCCGAACCGAGTCGCCGGACGCATCTTCCGCCGCCTCGACGACTTTGCCGATTCCGTCGGCCGAGGCCTCGCGTTCTCTGACGGCATCGGATTCACGGTGCCCGAACTCACGTCCGGCCGCGAGTCATTCTCGCCGGGCGCGGCGTATTTCACTGGGCCGTTACCGGCGGACGACATGCGGTTCGTCGCCGGCGCACCCGACTTCGCGGTCGAGGTGCGAAGCGACTGGGATTACGGCCCGACAGCGGATGCGGCCATTGCGGATAAGCGGGCCGACTACTTCGAGGCCGGCACGCGGGTGGTGTGGGACGTGGACCCGATTGCCGGCGTCGTGCGGCGGTATCGAGCGGGGGAAGCTGGCCCGACGGAGTTCGCGGCCGGCAGTGAGGCCGACGCGGAGCCGTCCGTCCCCGGCTGGCGGGTGGCGGTCGATTGGCTGATGCGCTCGCCGTGACGGCCGGCCCCACGGCCACGTCGGGATGGACGGCGAGGGTGTTGTGTTGAATGAACCCGCGGGCGCCGGAGTCGGTGATCGGGCAGAGGTGGTCGGCGACGGCGGTGTGGTGGGTGTCGGTGAGGGCGGTCGGGTCGTGGATGATCAGGACGGGGCCTTCGGCGGCGCGCATGCGTTCGCCGGGGACGGCTTAGAGGTCGTCCGGGCGGGCGGAGGCGCGGTCGATGAGTCGGCACGCGGCCTTCAGTTCCTTCCAGGCGAAGCGCTGCGGGAGGGAGGCGGCGGTCGGCCGGGTGGCGAGGGCGGCGGCAGTGCGGACGTGGTGGTGCTGCAACCGCGGGCTGGGATTACACGATCGCCCGACACGCGAGCGCGGGGCAAGCGGCCATTCGGGAACAGGATGCGACTGTTGGTTCGTGACGGGCGGGTCGCGTGTCCGCGAAGACTCTGGCCCCGCGCTCGCGCTTCGGGCGAACAGGCGGTCGGACTGGTATTGGCAAATTGCTCATCGTGTTGACCGTCGTGGGATACGGGTTCACCCTTCTCGTCAACCTTCAGTGCCTCGTATTCCGTGTGACCGACCTGTTCCCGCAGATCATCACCGCCGGATTGGGTCTCGTCACCGAGTTGGCTGGCGGGTACTGCATCGGTCGTGCAACCACGCCGAAGGGCAAGGCGTATTCCGAGGTGGCGGAGTCGCGTCAGTTCCACTACTTCCCTGCACCCTGTGCAAGCCGCGGCCGTGTGTCGGGGAACCGGACGACCGCCCGATGGGGAACGTCGGACCCGAGTGCGAGGTCATCCGCCAACGACCGGCGGACATCAACCGGAAACGACACCGACAGGCCTTGAGTGAACGCGAGTGGGTTCGACTCCCCGACCCCACTCTGAACGTCTCCACGACTTTTCGACAGTTGCGAAAAATACACTCGACACGCACCCGCCGCCTGCCTAAACTTCGGACAGATTCCCGTTCCGTTGTCCGCCGGTGGCCTTCCCCATGCCGCCCCAAGACGCGCAAGTTGGCATCGATCACGAGCGCACCCGCACAGCAGACGGTGCGCCGCCGGTCGTCGATTCCTACGCCGAAACCCGAGACCACCAGCCGGCGTCGGGCCACCGGGTCGAAGTCAGTACCGACCGCGGCGACGCGACGCCCACGCCGACCGATTTCAAACTGCCGCCGCGGTACGCGTTCGTCCGCCGGCTCGGGCGCGGCGGGATGGGCGAGGTGGTCCACGCCTTCGACAACGATTTGCAGCGGCACGTGGCGATCAAGTTCATGCGGCCGACGGCGGCGACGTCGGCGTTCGCCCGCCGGCGGTTCCTGGACGAGGCCCGCATCCTCGCCCAGTTGCACCACGAGAACGTGGTGGACGTGTACGAGAAGGGGGAGGTCGACGGCGAGCCGTACTTCGTGATGGCTTACCTGGACGGGTACTCACTGGCCGAGCGGCGGGAGGAGTTCCGCACGTCGGCGGGGCGGGCGGTGGGGGTGATGATTCCGGTGGCGAACGGGGTGCAGCACGCGCACGACAACGGGGTGTTCCACCGCGACCTGAAAGGGTCGAACGTGATGTTCGACGACGGCCGCCCGGTGGTCGTCGACTTCGGCTGTGCCCGGTGGGACGACGCCGAGTTGAGCACCCAGCGGTTCGCCATCCTCGGCACGCCCAGCCACCTGGCGCCGGAGGTGTGGGAGCAGGGGTCGAAGGCGCACGACGCGCGGGCCGACCTGTGGTCGCTGGGGGTGATGCTGTACCACCTGTTGGCCGGCGAATTGCCGTTCACGTTCGACACCCTCACGCCGGACGGTCGGGCGCGGCTGAAGACCGAAGACCCGGCGGCCATCCGCTCGCACGCCAGCGCCGCACCCGGCGTGGACGACCGCCTGGAAGCGATCGTGCGGAAGGCGTTGGCCAAGAACCCGGACGAGCGGTATCAGACCGCCGCCGAGTTGGCGAGGGAACTGGCGGGGTGGCAGGAAACGGCCGTCACGCCGCTGCCGGCTGTGCCACCGCCCACACCCGCCCCGCGGCGGACACGGCGGCTCGCCCTCGTCGGGCTGGCGACGGCGGCGCTGGCACTCGTGGTGGTCGCCGTCGCACTCGTTTGGTCGCAGCCGTCGCCCCCCCCACCACCGGCGGCCGAACTGTGGGCGAACGGGCAATCGGTGGTGCTCGTGGACTCCACCGGACGATTCCGCGAACCGGCCGACAAAATGACCGGGTTCGTCGGCGGGTTCGAAACCGTGGCCGACGAGCGGGCGGCGTCGCTGAGCAGCGGCGGGGTGTTGCTGGTGGTGTTCGACACCCCCTGGCTGGGGCGATCGTTCCGGCTGCGGGCGGACGTTCACCACCTGGCGGAGAACGCCGGGTCGGAAGTCGGGTTGGCCGTCGCCCACCGGCACCTGGGGGGCAGCAAGCACGCCGTGTTCACCAACACCTTCCGCGGGGCGAGTGTGCCGCCCGGTCAGGCGCGTCAGTCGCTCGCCCAGGCCTACGCCGGGGGGAGGTGCGTCACCCTGTCGGACGTCAAGTATCCGCTCAACGACTACAGCACCCCGCTGGCCACAATCGGCGTGGTCGAACACCCCCACGCACCGGCCGGCACCGCCCGCGAGTTCCGCCGGCTGACCGTCACCTGTACCGAGAACGACGTGACCGCCGAGCACGACGGGGTGGTGGTGTCGAGGATCGACTGGCGGACACTCACCAACCGCGCACTCGGCAAATTCTTCCACGAGCAACGAGCCGCCCCGAACCCGCTGTACGGCACCGGAATCGGGCTGATCGTCCGGAACGGCACCGGCCTGTTCCGGAATGTGACCGTCGAACCCCTTCCCCCCAACCCGTGAGAACCCGATGGCCAAGAAGTCGCCCAAGACCGGAACGAAAGCCCTGAAGACGACTCTGCTCGTCAGCCCGGACGACTACCTGTTCGTCTCCCCGGCGGCGGACACGGCGTTCACGTCCGGCACGGCGGTGAGCGTCATCGTCAAGGCCCCGACGAACGCGAACTCCGCCACCGTCTACAGCCTGAAAGTGCTCGGCCTGTACGACCCGCAAGACGGCATGATGCCGTCCCTCTATGACCTGGGGTTCTTCACCAGCCCGACGGCCGGTGAGGACGTGAACGGGTTCACCGAGTACACGTTCAGCGTCACCCTAAACTTCACCTCGCGGGTGGTCCCGCCGACCACTTCCGCGGTGATCAACTTCTGCGAGGCGGTCACGGCCGACGGGAACACCACCTGGCAGGTGCGGCGGACGCTCAACATCACGCTGGCGTTCCCGACCTTCCTGGTGATCGCTTGATTCGGCCGGCGGGTCGGCCTACCAATGCGTGGGTCCATCTCTCATTGCGAAGTGAACGACCCATGCCCGCCGACGCCCTCGCCGCCCTGAACTGGCGGTACGCCTGCAAGAAGTTCGACCCGTCCAAGAAGATCCCCGCCGACACGTGGGCGGCGCTCGAGCAATCCTTGCTCCTGTCGCCGTCCAGCTACGGCCTTCAGCCGTGGAAGTTCTTCGTGGTGGACACCCCGGCCACCCGCGAGCAACTGCTGCCGCACTCGTGGGGGCAGAAGCAGATCGTGGACGCCGACAAGCTGGTGGTGTTCGCCGTCAAGACGGACGTGACCCCGGCCGACGCCGACCGCCTGATCGCCCGAATCAGCGAAGTGCGCGGGGTGCCGGCCGAGTCGCTCGCCGGCTACCGCGGCATGATGGCCGGGTCGCTCACCCGCACGCCGGCGCCCGAGATCGACGTGTGGATGAGCCGGCAGGTCTTCATCGCGCTGGGCGTGTTCCTGACCACCGCGGCGGTGCTCGGCGTGGACGCCTGCCCGATGGAGGGGTTCGTGCCGGAGAAGTACGACGAGATCCTCGGGCTGACGGCGAAGGGGTATGCCAGCCGCGTGGTGGCCACCGCCGGCTACCGCGCCGCCGACGACGCCTACGCGACCAACAAGAAGGTGCGGTTCGAACTGGCGGATGTGGTGGAGCGGCTGTAACGGTCGACGATTCACCGCCGAGGGCACATGAGGGCACAAGGAGAAGAAGCTGCGGGACTCACCACAGGGACACAGGGACACAGAGAAGACAAGAGCGAGTGTGAAGACACCAGGGCGGCTCAGAGTTCGGGTGTGGGTCGGGACTTCGGCACCCGCACCCGGCCGGCTGACGCCGGCGGTTCCAGACGCCACGCTTCTGTCTGGACCCGGCCGACTGACGCCGGGTGAACCCCGCCTGCCGAAATCCCGAGGCACAGCCGATCTCTGAGTCGCCCACCCACCCTCTCCTGCTCCCCTGCGTCGCACTGGGCCGCGGCCATCCTCCCTGTCACTCGCCAGATGGTGCCGACAGTTTCAGTTCCACCACAGTTCCCTACCCCTCCGGAACTGACCGGCCACCCCGCGGCGGGTCGTCCCGGCGGTCGGAGTGAGTAGGATTCGCCTGCCAGGTCAGAATTCTCACTTCCCCGCGTCGGCCGTCGGGAATTTCGGGAACTCGCCGGAGAAGGGTGCGTCACACCACTACTCCCGCGAGCTAGGGTGGTCCAGCCGCCCGCCCGTCGCCCCGAGTGTTGACCACACCGGCCGATGGATTCGCGCCAGAGCGTGACAACCGCGGAATTGTCGGCTAAACTGACACACCCGATCCAATCCTTCACCCCCCACTCTCCACCACACGCAGGGCCAGACCATGTTCGGGATCACTGACCGCCGGCACTTCCTCAAGCACGCCGCCGCCGGCGCCGCCGTCACCGTGCCGGGCATGTCGTTCCTGTCCAGCCTGACGGCGAACGCGGCCGAACTGAAGAAGAAGAACAAGAGCCTGATCGTGCTGTGGATGGGCGGCGGCCCGACCACCATCGACCTGTGGGACATGAAGCCGGACCACGCGAACGGCGGGGGCGAGTCGGCCCCGAAGCCGCTCAAGACGTCCGCGTCGGGCGTGTCGATCACCGAGACCATGCCGCTCGTGGCCAAGCAGTTCAAGCACCTGAGCATCATCCGCTCGCTGACCACCAAAGAGGGCGACCACCAGCGGGGGTCGTACCTGATGGGCACCGGCCGCTCGCCCAGCCCGCTGGTGGACTTCCCGCACATCGGCTCGGCCCTCAGCTACCAGTACGCCCTCGACGTGGAAGCGATGAAGGGCATGGACCTGCCCGGGTTCATCAGCGTGGGCGGGCTGCCCGGCGGGGCCGGCCCCGGCTTCCTGGGCATGAAGTACGCCAACTTCAGCGTGCAGAACCCCGGCACCATCCCCGAGAACATGGAAGCGCCGAAAGACCTGGCCTCGCAGATGGCCCGTCGCGCCGCCCTGTTCGACGCTCTCGAAGGGAACGACGGCAAGCACAAGGGGCTGGGCCTGAAGACGGGAGTGAAGGAAGACGCCGTGCAAGCCCACAAGGACGTGTACAAGAAGGCCCTCGACCTGGTGGTGTCGAACCGCAAAGAGGTGTTCCAGTTCGCCAGCACCCAAGACCAGAAGGACCTGAAAGACCGCTACGGGGATAACGGGTTCGGCCGCGGCTGCCTGCTCGCCCGCAAGCTGGTGGACGCCGGCGTGTCCGCCATCCAGGTGAGCCTGGGCGGGTGGGACATGCACAACGGCATCTTCGCCGCCCTCGGCCGCAACCTGCCGACGCTCGACAAGGGCATGGGCAGCCTGGTCGAAGACCTGGCCCAGACGGGCAAGCTGAAGGACACCGTCATCGTGTGGATGGGCGAGTTCGGCCGCACCCCCAAGCTGAACCAGAACATGGGCCGCGACCACTACCCGCGGGCGTGGAGCGTGGTGGTCGGCGGGGGCAACATCAAGGGCGGCGTGGCCTACGGCAGCACCGAGGCCGACGGCGGCTCGCCGAAGGACAGCGCCACCCAGATCCAAGACCTGTACGCCACCCTGTACGCCGGCCTGGGCCTCGACCCGAAGACCCAGATCCGCGACAACCTGGGCCGCCCGACCGCCCTCGCCGCCGACGACAAGGGCAAGGAAGGCGTGGCCATCAAAGACCTCGTCGGCTAACGCTCGGACGGATCCAACACACGCCGCCGGCCGGTCTCCCTCGCGGAGGCCGGCCGGTTGGCGTTTCGGCACCTCCGAAGTCCCGGCGGTCGGGGTCGAACCGACGGCCTCCCCGTGTTCAGCGGGGCGCTCCACCCGCAGAGCTTCACCGGGGTGAGTGTTGGGGGACCGGGGGGGGGGGGGGGGGCGCGCGGGGGTGATTAGGGTGGGGGGGGGGCGGCGGCCGGGGGGGGCGGGGGCGCGGG
>JANNVG010001289.1:0-4418 GCA_031414395.1 Fimbriiglobus sp. | reverse complement strand
GATGCGGGCGGGACGCCCGCGCTCCCGGCCGAGGCCACTCCAGACCCGGCAGGATCACCCGACATCGACCGACAGACGGACCACTACCCTACCCCAACCCGCGACCCCGTGTCGCCCTGGCCGGCGGGTAATGCGGTTGGTCGGGCGGCGGGCGGGTGGTATGATTCTTCCCGTTGGCCCTTGTAGCTCAGGGGATAGAGCGAGCGTTTCCTAAACGCTAGGTCACAGGTTCGAATCCTGTCTGGGGCAGTCGAATCACCCTTCCGCGGAAGCACTTTTTGCTGCCCTCGGGTCGTTCCCGAGTGCGGCCCGACCCTGGGGAATCATCCTCGGCCACATCGCCTCCACCGGCTGGTCGGTCATCACTATTCCCAAAGGTGCGGAGGGGCCGGGGTACAGCTTCTCCGTCGGCCTGTTGCACACGTTCGGCCAGCCGGAAGTCCTGGTCATGGGGTTCGACACGCCGACGTCGATGCACCTCATCAACGACGTGGGCGAGCGGTTACGAGGCGGGGCAACGTTCGACGCCGGTGATCGCGCGACTGACCTGATGACTTGCCCGAAGGCGTTCGTGCCGGTCGCCCCGCGGCACCACCGCGAGTACCTCGGATACGCCCGCTGGCTGTACCGCGGAGCGACCTTCCCGGTGCTCCAACTCGTGTGGCCGGACAACAGCAGCGTGTTCCCGTGGGAGGTGGGGTACGCCGCCCGCTTCTTCACCCTCCAGCGGCTCCTCGGCCCGGCGGACGAATTGCCGCACGGCTGGCCATTCCCCGACCCTCGGAACGTTGCGACGTTCACCACCCGGCAAGTGGTCCGTGACAGCCACCCGATCCTGTTGGTCACACGCGATTCGGACGACGGGGCGTGGCAATTCCATTCCGGCGAGCCGGTCACACCCGCGGACGGGATGATCGTTCGCCTGGAGGAAATGCTGAAACACGATCCGACGTTGGCACAGTTGGGGAATCTACTCCCCGGCTCGCAAGCCACCCGGCCCGATCCGGATTCGCGTTGGGAACGGTCTGCGAGGGAGGAGTGACCCATGCCCGCGAAGAACGCCGACCACGACATCGTCCGCGAGGCACTGATCGCCGACGGGTGGACGATCACCGACGACCCGCTCACTCTGCGGGTCGGGTGTTCGATCCGGACGGGCAGGAGGAACTGCAATGGAGAAGGTAGCGCGCGACCGACAGATCATCCGGCGGGTGCTTCAACAGTTCGTGGACTTGGTTTCGGCCTCCGGCACCAGGTGCATCCGCGCTCCCAACCCCAACCGCCCCTCGGCTGTGCTCACCATCTCCTCCCGGTAGCCCCCCGACATCGGCGACCGGCAGTTGAATGTCGCTGCGGGTGGCGTGCCCGATGACCACCTTCTTCACCGGGTTGTCGGTGTTGTGAATTCCTTGGATGAATGCAATGTACCACGGCCCGCTGGTCGCCGGGACGAAGGCCCCCAAGCCCCGCGAGCGTGTTTACTTGGGCGCTTCAGATCCAGGTTGTACACCCCGTCCACCCCGAACAGATGGCCGGTCGGACCCGGTCGGAGGGAGTAAATCTCCTCCCCGCGTGCCCTCGGATACACGCGGGCCGGCTTCACCATCGGCTGGTCACCCGTCACCGGGGCGTTCGCGATGAGCGACCAGGAGAAGACCCACCCCGTTTCGACCATCACGAGGAACCGGACGAAGCCGTGAAGGTCCTTCACCACCGGGAACGTGAACTCGCGGCCTTCCCCGCCGGGCAGGGTCAAGTCACATTTAGGACTTACGCAGTTGCCCGGCGGAGGGTGTTCGGGTGGGCGGGTGGAGCGAGCACCCCTTGGGCGAGGAATCCCCGGATGGCCTCGCGGATGATGCCGATCTTGCGGCCGCCCCTTGGTCTACGACCCGTTATCCCCCGAACACTTGCGAGATGACTCATCAGCCGGACGAGCTACGCCCGCGTCGCACTCACCGGCCCCAACTGGCGGTGGCAGCGGGCGTCTGAGTTGGCCGACGGCGACCCGCACGCCGGCAAGTACACCGACGACGCGATCACCTTGCGGGCGGTCCGCGACTGGGTCAACGACAACGACCCGGACATGGACGACATTCGAGACGCGGCTGCCGTGTCTCGGGCCGGCAGGCTCCGCCGGCGGGCATTGGAGGCGTACCTGTGAACCGAGTCGCCCGAGGTCGTGGTGGCCGCCCGCACCGGCCTCACCCCGGCGGCGGTGGGCGCGTACAGGGTTTCCGACAGAGCCAGTTGGACCCTCCCACGCGAGAGTGGTTCGGGGAGGCTGTCTTACGGTCGGACTTGGGCGGGTAGCCGGAAACCGAACCTTGTGTGTCGCTCCACCCGATCGGGTGGCATTCTGGGTTTCTGTGAGCCCCCCCCCACGATTCTCCGGCCACAATCGATAACCTCGCCCATACCCGCCGAATCGGCATTTCCGTCACGACCCGTTGCGGGAGTACTCGGTCCCGACCGCGGGGCACATAACATGCTGCCGGTCTCGCGAATTTCAACATTGCGATCATGCAGTTGGCTGGATTCCCGGTGCGATTCTTGGCGACTGTAGTGGAAGGTACCGGCGCGATCGGAGAGTTAGGCCGCCGGGCACGAAGACCGCCCACGGGAAGTGTTATGACGGTCAAAAATGCAGCAACAGTGCAAGCCTACCGGGTGAAGGAACTGTTTTACACGCTCCAAGGCGAGGGGCGGAACACCGGGCGGGCGGCCGTGTTCTGCCGGTTCAGCGGGTGCAACCTGTGGAGCGGGCGGGAGGAGGACCGGCACAAAGGCCCGAGTTGCTCGCGCTGGTGCGACACCGACTTCCGCGGCACCGACGGGGGCGGCGGAGGGGTGTTCGCCGGCCCGAAGGAGCTGGCGGCGAAAATGGCCGCCGCCTGGCCGGGCGGGGGACGGCCGTTCGTGGTGATGACCGGCGGCGAGCCACTGCTGCAACTGGACGACTCGCTCGTCGACGCGATCCACGCGGTCGGGTTCGAGATCGCCATCGAAACGAACGGGACACTGCCCGTGCCGGCCGGGGTGGACTGGGTGTGCGTGAGCCCCAAGGCCGGGGCCGAACTGGTCCAGCGGACCGGGGACGAGTTGAAGCTGGTGTACCCGCAGGCCGGGGCGGAGCCCGAGCGGTTCGCCGACCTGGCCTTTGGGTTTTTCTACCTCCAACCGATGGATGGGGCCGACCGGGAGCGGAACACCCGACTCGCGGTCGAGTACTGCCTGGCCCACCCGCAGTGGCGGCTCAGCCTCCAGACGCACAAGTTATTGGGCATCCCCTGACCCCTTGCCGTTGGGTGGCCGCCTCCGAAACTGTTCCCAACACTCGCATCACGTAGTCGCAGTTTTCATGATCAGCCGGACTCGAAAACTGTCACGCCTCGCGCCGGGTCATAGGGGAATCCGGTTGGTGGTGACGTGCGCGAAAGAGAAAACGGTCGCGGTCCAGCACAAGAGACACCTCGGCAGCTTTCCCGCCGTGGACCTCGCAACGCGAGCAGCAGGGTGGCTCAAGGAGTTAAGTAGGGGAGGTAATGTGTTACCCGCGGTCGAACTCTACCGCGGGCAGCACTGGGTGTCGGCCAGGGCGGCGGGGGAGTTGGCCGACTCGGCGTGGATCGCGTCCGCGGGCTACGGACTGATTCCGTTCGACGCGCCGGTGGTCCCTTACTCCGCCACGTTCGCGCTGGGCGATACGGATTCGGTCGTTCCCTCAACTGCCCGGTCCAAACCGTCCGACCCGGCCGACTGGTGGGAAGCCGTCGCCGGTTGGCCGGGTCCGGTGCCGGGTGCTCCGCGGCGGCTGGCAGAACTGGCCGATCCGAACGGCTTCCTTCTGGTAGCGGCGAGCGTGGCGTACTTGCGGGCGATGACCCGCGACCTCCGGGCGGCGGCGGACAAGGCACCAGGCAGAGTGGCGGTGATCTGTGGCGGGGCTGGGGGCAGTCACCCGCTCGCCGATCTCCTCTTGCCGTGTGACGCGCGGTTGCAGGCGGTGGTCGGTGGGGCGC
This sequence comes from Fimbriiglobus sp., assembly GCA_031414395.1. Lineage (GTDB taxonomy): Bacteria > Planctomycetota > Planctomycetia > Gemmatales > Gemmataceae > JALHQU01. Next base: position 396 of record JANNVG010001289.1, on the reverse strand, counting down.
TCGTCGCCTTGAACGCGCGCGTCGCCCACCGCCTGCTCGCCGACCCGCCTTCGAAGTGGACGTTCACCGCCGCCCTCGACAAGCTGGCCGGCTGGCTCGCCGCCGCCCCGGTGCCGGAGCGGGTCGCCCGCCGCGGGTTGGACGACGAGGAGGTCGTCGGGTTCATCCGCCGCCATTTGACCACCACACCCGCCGCCCGCCCCACCTCGTTGCTCCGCGTGCTCCGCGGGCGGGGGTTGGCGTGCGAGGCGTCCCGGTTCGGGCGCCTGTTCCGCATCGCCCACGAGCCGCGGGCCCGCGGGGGGGGGGGGCTGAACCCCCCCACCCCCACGGGGGCCGGGGCGGGTGGGGGGGGTGTGCCCGGGGCCCCCGCCCCCCCCCCAACCCCCGCCCCGC
>JANNVG010001288.1:0-1636 GCA_031414395.1 Fimbriiglobus sp. | reverse complement strand
CTGAGAGGAAGGGGGGGGAGTGGCGTCTTGCTCCCCCTTCCCTTTTAGGGAGGGGGGTGGGGGGGGTAGGTTTCTCGACCCCGCTACCGCGTCCGTCAACACCTCGTCGAGCGCCACGTTCATCGGCGGGGCCAGCGGCACCTCGGGGATCAGCCGCCACGGGAGTTGCTTCCAGTTGGCCGTCAGGCGGTCGATGTCGTCGGCGGTGAACGCGCCGATGCGATCCATCGCCGGGGCGTCGTGTAAATCGGGTTGTCCTGTGACCGCCCGCCGCACGGCCACCGCGATGGCTTCGGGCGACGTGCCGAGCAGTTCGACCCCGAACGGAATCGCCGTGCGGATTCGCGCGGCGAGGGCGGGCACGTCCAGGTCGGCGGGGGCGTTGGTCAGTTCGGTGGAAATGGCGGCGAGCACTTCGACCGCCCGCGGCTCGTAGGTCAATACACGCTGTTCGGGTCCACTTTGCCGCCGGCGGTCGCCACCCCGCCGCCGTACCGGGCGTGCCACCCGTCGCTCGCCCGCATCCCGTGCAGGTCTTCCGTGCTCAGCCCGTACTTGGCGAACCACGGGGTGCCCGTCTTCACGATGGCGTCGGTCTCCTGCACCCGCCGCACGCACTCCGTCTCGGCGAACTTCTGCCGCTCGGCGGAGGTCTTGTACTCGAAGAACTCCTTCCAGAACGCCCGCCCGCCGAGGATGCCGCTCGCCCCCGCCTTCATCGCCATCTCGACTTGCTTCTTGTACTTGTCGTAGTCCACGCCGGCGCTCAGCAGCACCCACGGCTTGACGCACACGTCGTTCAGCTTCTTCAGGTTGTCCATCAGCACGTCGTCGCTCTCCACGCCCATCGTGCCGGGGAACTCGGCCTTGTAGATGTCGCAGTAGCGGCTCAGGTAGTGGGCGGTGTCGATGACGGTCTTCGCCTTCCGCTTGAGCACGCTCTCGCTCTTGGCGTCCTCGCCGTTGTACGGGAAGTGCAGCGGCTCCAGCAGGAACAGGATGTCGTGCTTCAGGCACTCGTCGTGCATCTGCATGGTGAACTGGAAGTTGCGTTCGGCGCTGTCGAACTCGGCCGGCTCGAACTGGGCCAGCAGCTTGACCGCGTCCGCCCCGCACCGCTTGATCTTGCCCACGCTCCAGCCCGGCTCGACCGCCCCGATGGGCGCGCCGACGGCGTTCTTCTCCCCGCCCGACACCTCCACCCGGATGAGCAGGCCGGTGCTGGCCGGCACGGCGTGCGCCGCCACGGTGCTCCAGTACCCGTACTTGCCGTCCACCAGCAGGCCGGAGCAGTGGGGGGCGAGCGCGCGGGAGAGCATCACCTTGGCGTCGCCGATCTCGGCGAACGTCGGCTCCTTGCCGGTCGCCTTCTTCATCATCGAGATCATGCTGCCGTTCTGGTCGGTGGCGACCATCGTGAGCGTGCCGTTGGCGTTGCTGATCCGCTGCAAGCCGCGGAGCTTGCCGGGGGTGAGGCCGAGGCCCATCAGCCGGGTGACGGAGTGTTGCATGAGGAACGAATCTCGCAGAGAACGGAGAGGGTCGGAGGAGGATGTCTTACTGTCGAGACACTTCGCGGGCAACCGATGTGTGTCTTCGCTGCGAGCATCGCGAGCGCCAGTCGCACAGGCGCTCG
>JANNVG010001287.1:0-11812 GCA_031414395.1 Fimbriiglobus sp. | reverse complement strand
GTTGGCTCTTCTTGACTGACCACTGGCCACCGACCACTGGTCACTTCTCCTTCGTCTTCTTCTTCGCCCACGGCGGCGGCTCGCTGAACCGCTCGATCACCTTGTTGTTGGTGGCGTTGTCGGCCACCAGTCGCAGCAACTCCGGCACGGTGTCGCACGCCACCTCGAAGATGACCAGGCTCATTTCATCCGCCGTGCCCTCGCCCCACTTGATCGCCTTCGGCGGGCTGTTCGGGTTGGCCGGGTTGCTGCTGCTGTTGTCATGCACCGACTCCATCTTCACCTTCGTCCCCTTCGGCAGCCGCACGGGGGTGCGGTACAGGTACTCGTCCTGCCAGTTGAAGTCCCACCCCGTCACGTTCACCAGCGGGACGGTCTTGCCGTCGGGCGTCTCGGCCCACGCCTTCATGCTCTTGCCGAGCAGGTGCAGGTGCGGGGCCACGCCCACCAGGGTCGTCGCCACCGGCAGCGTGTACTCGGCCTTCAGCTTGTACTCCTTCTCGCCGGCCGGCATGTCGATCTGCCAGTTCTCCACGCTGAACCCTGCGAGCGGGCTGACGGCACCGGACTTCTCGAAGTAGACGCCCACCTCGGACTGATCCGTCTCGTCCTTCCCGCTCGGGTGGTAGTGAATTTGCAGCAGGGCGTCCGACCCCTTCGCCAGATACCGCCCGGTGCCCTCCGGCACGGCCCGCGGGACCACCCCCGGCGCCCACCCGCCCAGGCTGCCCGTCGGCAGGATGCCGGGACCGCCCTTGGCCGAGGCGTAGCCGGGGCCGTCGTCGGCCGCGTCCCACTTGCGGGCCTGCCCAGTGATGTCGAGGAAGCAGAGGGCGTGGTGGACCACCTTGCGGTTGCCGGGGCGGAACTCGATGGCCTTCACCATCACGCTCTCGGGCACGTCGATGGGGATGACGAAGTTGCGGATCACGTCCTTGCCGCCGCCCGGCACCTTGAACGGCTCCGTCATCTTGATGACGAGGTCGGGCTTGCCGAGCTGCCAGCCGTCGGTGAACGCCGGCGACTTCGGGCGGTCGGCCGCATCGCCTTCGGGAGCATCGGCATTGGCCCACGCCTTCAGCGTGGCGATCTCCGCTTTGGTCAGGTGCTGCTCGTCGAGGAAGTGCCCGTAGTTCCGCTCGGCCTTCCACGGCGGCATGGTGGCGTCGGCGGTCACGCGAACGATCTGCTTGGCCCGCTTCTTGGCGTCGGCGTAGCTCAGCAGCGGGAACGGGGCGACCTCGCCGTCACGGTGGCAGTGGGCGCAGCGGGTGAGGATCAGCGAGGCGACGTGCCGGTTGTACGTCGGCTTCTCGGGGGCGGCATCGAGCTTCGGCAACGCCTCTTCAAACACACAGCCGACGGGTTCGGTCTTCGCCACGGCAGGCGCTTTGCCAGAGACCACCGCGGCGAGCGCGTCCTTCAGGTCGTGCGAGCCGGCTTTGTCTCGCGGCTTGCCCGGCTTCTCGTACCAGTCGTCGATCCGCCCGCGGTACTGCACTTCACCCTTCGCGTTCAGCACGAACGCTTCCGGCACGGCGGTCGGCTTGAGTGCCACCGCCACCGCCGCGGAGCCGTCGAACAGGATCGGGAACGTGAACTTGTAGTCGGCGGCGTACTTGGCGGCGTCGGCGAAGGTCACGCTCGGGTGCGACACGACGCCGTAGAACTCGACGCCCTTGCCCTTCGCGTCGGCCAACTTGTTCAGCGTCGGGGCGTACCGCTGGCAGAGCGGGCAGGTGGGATTCAGGAACACCACCACCGCGGCCTTCGTGCCCCGACCTTCGGCGATGCGGTGGACGTGGCCGGCGGTGTCGAGCAACGGCGGCAGGTGCAGATCGGCGGCGGATGCGAGTGCCGGCGCGAGCAACAGGGCGGCAAGGGCAACGGTGCGAGTCATGCGGCGGCTCACGCGGGTTGAGGGTGCGGATTGTACCACGGCGGAGGGGGGAGGGTTTCGTCCTGGAACCGGGAACGCAGTGACCCGGTGGGGTTTGTGTCCCACCCGGTCACTGCGTTCCCGGTTCCAACACCCGGTCACTGCGTTCCCGGTTCCACGATCTCGACTCCCACCTCCCCGCTCGTCACTTCGCCGATGACCCACGCTTCACCGACCGCCTTCACCACCGCGTCGGCCGCCGCCGGTCGGCACACCACCACGAACCCGATACCGCCGTTGAACACGCGGTCCATCTCGGCCTGGGCGACGTTGCCAAGCCGCTTCAGCCAGCCGAACACCGGCGGCACCGGCCATGTGCCCCGCTTCACAATCGCCCGACACGTCGGCGGGAGGATCCGCCCGAGGTTGTCGGGGATGCCCCCGCCGGTGATGTTCGCCAGCCCGCTGACGGCGAAGTCGGGCGTCTGTACTGCGGCCAGCATCGCCCGGATCGGCTTGGCGTACAACCGCGTGGGGGTGAGCAGACAATCCCCAATGCTGCCGCCGATCTCGGCACACTTGTCGTGAACCTTCAGCCCGGCCGCCTCGAACACGACCTTCCGCACCAGGCTGTACCCGTTGGAATGCACCCCGCTGCTGGCCAGCCCCACCAGCACGTCGCCGGGGCGAATGTGTTTGCCGTCGATGATCGAATCGCGTTCCACCACGCCCGCCGCGAACCCGGCGGTGTCGAAGTCACCGGGGGCGTAGAAGTCGGGCAGGATGGCCGTTTCGCCGCCGACGAGCGCACACCCGGATTCGAGGCACCCGTCGCTGATGCCCTTCACGAGCTGCTTGGTCAACTCGGTGTCGTCGGCCGGCATCGCAATGTAATCGAGGAACGTGAGCGGTTCACCGCCAGTGCAGATCAGGTCGTTCACGCTCATCGCCACCAGGTCGATGCCGACCGTGTCGTACTTCCGCATCAGCGCCGCGATCTTCAGCTTGGTGCCCACGCCGTCGGTACACGTCACCAGCACCGGGTGTCGGTACTTGCCGTCCGGGTTCAGGTCGAACAGGCTGGCGAACCCGCCGCTGCCCTTGCCGCCTTTGCGGGGCGGGAACGGCGGGGGGAAGACGCGCTTGTCCCAGGTGCGAGAGAGCATCGGGGCGATGCCGGCCATCGTCTCGGCGTACTTCTCCAGGTCGAGACCGGCATCCGCGTAGGTGAACGAATCGGACATGGCAGACTCTGGTTCCCCTCTCCCTCCAGGGGAGAGGGGGACCATACCGTTATACCGTCCCGTGCGGGAAGACGCTCACCGCACTCCCCGCCGCCAGCACCACCGACGCCGGCTCCGCCCCGTTCATCTCCGCCCACGCCGGGCCGTACAGCTTCGCCCAATCGACATCGGCGGTGAAATCCGTGACCGGGTACACGTCCCACTCCGGGTGATTCACCTCGTAGCGGAGCAGCTTGCCCTTGTGCGTCCGGCCGAACCCCCAACTGTGCTCCTTGAAGAAGTGTTCCAAACTGTCCGGGCCGGGCCGCACCGCCGGCTTCGTGCCCGTGGCCGTCAACGAATGAACCTTCCCGCCCACGTCCACCGTGTACGTCGCGGTCAGCGCGTCCGGCTTGTCGTCGATGGCCATGCTCATGCGGGCGGGGTAGTACGGCTCGTTGTAGATGGTGCGGGCGACCCAGCAGATGAACCGCTGCGGCACGAACTCCCGCACGAAGCAGACCCCGCGCTGGCCCCGGTACGTGACGTAGATGCGCAGGTTCCATTCGGGGAAGTGGCGGAAGCCGGGCCAGCCGATGCCGAGCACCTTCGTGTTCAGGAACTGGAACCCGACGAGGCTGCCGTAGGCGTGCCCCTCGTAGCGGTCGAGTTCCACGCCCGGCGGCAGGTGCGCGGACGCGAGCGCGTCCGGCAGCGGGTAGTTGGCGAGGATCAGGTTCCGCCAGTCGGCGGTGAGGAAGCTCCGGGGCATCAGAATTTCACCGCCAAGGGCACATGAGGGCACGAGAGGAAGGCAGAAGAGTATTTACCGCAGAGGGCGCGGAGAGCGCAGAGGAAACAACAGAGAAGGTCGGCACACCACTGCCTCACCCACTCTGTCTTTCTCCGCACTCTCTGCGCCCTCTGCGGTGAAATCTGTTTCTCCACTGTCTTCCTCATGTGTCCTCATGTGCCCTCGGCGGTGAAATCTCCTCGTCACTCCCGATCCCACAGTTCGTCCGTGGTGCCGTAGTCGAACACGTTCTCGGTGTCGCGGAAGGGGCCGACGGTGGCGGGTTCGCCACTCGCGGCCGGGTTGCGGGTCGGCTGCGTCAGGGCCTCCACGTGTCCGTCCACGTACAGCACGTTGGCGATGCGGCCGAAGAAGCGGTGATGCACCGACGGCGAGCGAAACGACGGCGGCTCGGCGAACGGGTGCTCCACCATCTGTGGGGCGGCCGGCGTGCCGTAGGTCGTCCAATCTACTGTGACCGATGTGATGAAGCAGACCGTCTGGCTGGTGCTCCGCACGTGCGTCAGTTTCACCGCCTTCCACACGGGCAGGTTGGCCGGGGGCGGGAAGGAGGTGTACGTCAGGTAGCGCCAGTTGTACCCGTACCCGCCGCTCGCCCCGTCGAACCGCAGGAACACCTTGCCGGGCGACTTGGCCGGGTTTTGCAGTGCCCCCTTGTTGTTCTCCAGGTACGGCATGAGGTGCCCGCCGGTGGCGTCCACGTCCGTGCCGTTGTTCACCGTGCGGCCGAACCAGTAGCGGTAGCCGCCGTTCTCGTAGGTGAGGGCGGGCGGCAGGTCGTCGGCGTTCGCGGAGGCGTAGTTGTTCACCGCCAGGCCGATCTGCTTCAGGTTGTTCTGATCGGCCAAGCGGCGGGCGGCGGCGCGCACCTTCTGCACGGCCGGCAGCAGCAGGCCGATGAGCACGGCGATGATGGCGATGACTACCAGCAGCTCGATGAGCGTGAACGCCCCGCGCTCCCGGCCGAAGTTGAACGCACGCCGACGCATGACACACACCCCGCCGCGAACCGGCCGTTCATGGTAGCCGAAGTGTGGGGCGGGTGGCACGGGGAAGTTTCTGGGGCCTCACCCCCCGGCCCCTCTCCACGTTCTGGGGAGGGGTGTTCAAAGTGGAACCGGGAACGCAGTGAGTGGGTGTGTGCCTGGTACCCCACTCACTGCGTTCTGGGTTCCAATCGAACCAGGAACGTCTGCCCCTTGAACACCCCCTCTCCCAGGGGAGAGGGGGCCGGGGGGTGAGGTCTGATTCCCACGCCCCCTTGCCTCGGACGGCGGCGTCCGGAAGAATGAGCGTACTCCCGCCCGCAAGATCGGGAACCGTTCGCCGGGTTCGCCCGTCCGACCGTCTACCCATCTGCCGCGGTCGCTCCGTTCGGAGATTCACTCATGGCCCGCCGCCTCCTCCCGCTGGCCCTCCTGCTGCTCGCCGGTTCCGCCCCCGCCCAAGACTTGCCCCCGCCGTCGCCGGCCGACCTGGCCCGCGGGCTGCGGGAGAACGGCCTGGCCGACCTGGCCCTCGAGTACCTGACGGAGGTGGCCGCCACCAGCCCGCCGGACGTGCAGAAGGTGCTGCCGCTCGAGCGGGCCAAGTGCCGGCTGGAGTTGGCCACCACCGAGAGCGACGACGCCCTGCGGTCGGCTCTGGTGGCGGACGCGAAGAAGGAGTTCGACGCCTTCGTGAAGGGCAACCCCGGCCACCCGCGGCTGCCGGAGGCGGCGGTGGCACTGGCCCAACTGCAAACGCTCGACGGGAAGACGCAGATGCAGCGGGCGAACCGCCTGCCGGCCGATCAGCGGGCGAACGAGCTGGCCAAAGCCCGCACGCTGTTCGAGGCGGCCGGCAAGCAGTACGCGGTCGCCGCCGACGTGCTCAAGAAGAAGGCCGAGCAGGAGGAGCCGAACACCCCGCGGCACAAGGAGGTGACGCAAGACTACCTGCAAGCGGTGGTCGATCAGGGGATGAACCAGTTCCTGCTGGCGGTCAGTTTCGGCGAGACGCCGGCGGGCAAGGACGTGGACGCGAAGGTGAAAGCGGCGAAGGACGCGGCGATCCTCTTCGACAGCGTGTGGGTGCGGTACAAGGACTACCCGCAGGGGTGGGCGGCGCGGGCGTGGACGGGCGAGTGCCTGCGGGAGCAGTTCGAACCGAACAAGGCGGCCGCCGCCCTGAAGACCACACTGGACGAAGGCCAGAAGGCGAAGACGGTGGCGTCGGCGGCGGGCGTGAAGATGGCCCGCTTCTTCCTCCTGCGGGAGGAGTACGTGGGGAACGGCGGGGAGGCGGGCGTGTCCGTCGAACGCCAGAAGGTGCGGAACGCCGCCCGCGACTGGCTGAAAGACTACGCCGCCGGCCGGCCGACGGCCGAGGTGTTCGCCGTGCGGTACTACTTCGCCCGCGCGAGCATGAACGAGGGGCTGAAGCGGGAGAACAGCACCTGGGAGCAGACGAAGGAGAAGGACGCGGACGGCAAGCTGATCGAGAAGCGGCTGGCGGTGCGGGAGACCGGGCTGGCCCTGCTCCGCGAGGCCGACGCCCAGTTCAAGTTGCTGGTGCGGGCGGAGAACGAGTTCACCGAGCGGGCCACCCGCCAGCGGCCGACCGCCCTGCGGTGGCTGGTCGGCAACCCGGACCGCCCGCCGGCCCAGTTCGCCACCTTCGACGACACGTACATGGCCGCCCTGGTGCAGATGGAGGGCGCCCGCACCGCCGAGAAGGACGACGAGCGGGCGACCCACCTGAACAAGGCCATCGCCCTGCTCGAGCGGGCGAACGTGCTGCCGGTGCCGCCCGAGTCGGCCCGCGACGCCGCCCGCGCCGACCTGGACCTGGCCCGCGCGTACTCCGCCGCCGGCCGCCCGCACTCGGCCGCCGTGTTCGCCGAGCACACCGCCCGCTCCGCCCGCTCGCCGGGCGCCGCCGCCAAGGCCGCCGTCATCGCCCTCGACGCCTACGGCCGCACCGCCCGCACCACCGCCCCGGAGTTCGAGGACGGGCGGGCGGTGGACCGCGACCGCCGCGTGAGCCTGGCCCAGCACCTGGAGAAGGTGGCCCCGAACGAGCCCGAGACCGACGCCGCGCGGATGCAGTTGGGCGGCGACCTGTACGTGCTCGGCCGCAAGCTGGAGGCGTTCGAGGCCTTCTCCCGCGTGCCCGCCCGCTACCCCGGCTTGGCCCAGGCCCGCCTGTTCGAGGGCATCACCGCCTTCGACCTGATCCGCCCGCTGCCGCCCGAGGAGACCCGCGCCGACGACCTGCCGGCCGACAAGAAGGCGGCCGTCTTCCAGCGGGCGGTGGCCGACCTGTCCGCCGTGCCCGCCCCCGCCGACTCGGCCAAAGACGACCCGTCGGCCGGCGTCACCCCGGTGACGGACTACTTCAACATGCGGCTGCAACTGGCCCAACTGCACGTCACCCAGGGGGCGAAGGCGTACCCGACGGCCGAGCAGACGGTGGTGTCGTCGGCCGCCGCCGCCGCGAGGCACCCCGGCCTGCCGGCCGACGACAAGACCAAGTTCGCCATGCGGTTCGAGAGCCTGCGGATCCGCACCGTGTACGGGCAGGCCATGCCGCTGTTCACCCAGGGCAAGTACGCCGAGGCGGCCGAGCGGTTCACCGGCCTGCTGACCGAGGTGCTGGCCGCAGGGCCGGCGGTCAAGCCGAAGCAGCCGGCCGATGTGGTCGACCTGGCGAAGGCGCTCGACGGCGACCGCATCCGCCTGCTGCTGGTGCCCACCCTGAACGCCCACGTGCGGGCGGGGGCCGCGGCCAAGACGGCCGAGTTGCTCGACGAACTGAAGAAGTTCGGCGGCGACCTGAGCACGTCCGCCCGCGTGGTGCAGCAGGGGGTGGCCAGCATCCGCCCGGCGGTGGACGCCCTCCGCAAGGACAAGAAGACGGAGGACGCCGACAAGCTGACCGCCGCCGTCACGGGCATGGTGACGAAGCTGGCCGCCGAGCCGAACCTGCCGGTGGACGTGCGGCTGAACCTGGGCAAGTCGTTCCGCGAGTTGGGCGAGTACGCGAAGGCGGCCGAACAGCTCTCCACCGTGCCCGCCCCGGACAACAAGGACGCGCTCAAGGGCGAACTGAAGGCGGCGGAGAACGAGACCGAGGAGCAGGCGAAGAAGCGGGACGCGGACAACTCGGCCTCCCCGCTGTACCGCCAGGCGCGGCTGGAACTGGCCCGCGCGTACCGGCTGGACAAGAAGTTCGCCGAAGCCGCCGCCGTCCTCGACGACGCCCTCGGCAAGGAGGGCGCCCCGAAGCCGAACAGCGTGGCCAAGTCGCGGGAGGGCGGGTGGGCCGGCAAGTTCCTCGAATACCGCAAGGAGGCCATCCTGCTGATCGAGGCGCGGGCCGCCGCCGCCACCGACCCGAAGGCGTCGGCCCCGCTGTGGAACGAGGCCCTGGCACACTGGCGGGTGTGGGTGGCCGAGTACTTCAACCGGCTCAATCAACTGAACCAGAAGTACATCCCGAAGAAGCGGGAGGTGGAGGTGCTCACCTTCCGCCAGCGGCTGCTCACCGAGCTGGCCGACCTGGCCGACAAGGGCAAGGTGGACCTGGATGAGGTGCGGGTGAAGACACTGAAAGACCTGGAGCAGTCCGAGCGAGACCAGGAGAAGGCGGGCGAGGAGGTGGGGGCGGCGACGAAGGCGCTCGAGAAGGCCGCCTCCGTGGACGACATCAGCGCCGGGCGGGAGAAGCTGGAAGCCGCCCGCGCCGCGGCCGAGGGGGTCGGCCGCAAGACGGCCGAACTGAAAGCCCGCCCGCCGGCCCTCGACGAGCACGCCAAGAAGCTGAACCCGAACTGGGCCGCGGAGGCCGCCGACGTGCAGAAGTTGATCGACCCGCTCCAGAAGGAGACGGGCGAGCTGGAGCGGCTGATGAACCCCACCCGCTCCGTCTGGCAGGACGTGTACGCCGAGCAACTCCGGTGCGTGCTGGCCGCGCAGGCGTCCATCCTCAAGCCGAGCAAGCCGACCGACTTCGACACCTGGGTGGGCAAGCACGGCCGCAACGTGGCCGACTTCGAGAAGGCCAACCGCCCGCTCCCGCCGAACGTCCGCCAGAAGCTGTACGACATGCTGTCCTCGCACAAGCCGCTCATGGACGCCTACCGCGCGGCCGGCGGCATCGACATGATCGCCCCACCCGCCGGCAACCCGTAACGCTGTCAGGCGAACCCCGGCCGCAAGGCCGGCGGGTGCCGCGAGCCGCCGCCTGAACACTCCACCCACGGCCCTTGCGGGCCGGGTTCGCCGAAACCATCCCGGAGACCTCCCATGCCCCGACGGGCTTTGACCGCTTGCCTGCTCCTGTTCGCCGCCGCCGTGCCCGCCCTCGCCCAGGGGCAGAAGGACCGCGTCGTCTTCCGCGACCGGGCGACCGGCAAAGAGGAGACGGCCGACGGGGACGTGGTGGACACGTCGAGCGGGGTGAAGGTGACGAACGCCGGCAAGGAGCGGGTGATCTCGGCCGCCGACATCCTGCGGGTGGACTACGCCGCCCTCGACCCCGCCCCCGGCCGGGTGTCGTCCATCCAGGCGGAGGCGAAGGGCGGGGCCGACGCCCAGAAGTTTTACACCGACGCGGCCAAGGGGGTGCAGGGGACCGCGCCCGAGAAGGCCAAACGCACGGTCGCCTTCCGCGACGCCTACTGGACGGGCGTGACGGCCGCCGGCAAGGACGACAAGGAGTTCCCCGCCGAGGCGAAGAAGGCGGCCGACAAGATGGCCGCGTTCGTGAAGGCGTACCCGAAGGCGTGGGAGCAGTGGCAGTTGGCGCGGGCCGCCGCCCGGCTGTACGGCGAACTGGACGACTGGGCCGCCGCCGACGCCGTCCTCAAAGACCTGACCGCGGTGTCCGACGCGCCGCCCGACATGAAGCTGGACGCCAAGCTGCTCCGCGTCGGGTACATGATCCGCGGGGGCAAGTACGCCGACGCCGGCACCACGCTCATCGAGGTGGAAGGGGCGTCCCCGGCCGGCGGGCTGAAGGACCGGGCGACCATCTACCGCACGGCCCTCGGCGTGCTGCCGGCCAAAGACGGCCCCGACGCCGACCCGCTCGACCCGTCGCTCAAGAAGAAGGTGAACCCGACCGCCGCCGTCACCGCCATCGAGAAGGCCATCGCCGCCAGCAAAGACCCCGCCGCCCGCGCGGTCGGGTACGGCGTGCTGGGCGAGGTGCAACTGGCCCACCGCCAGTTCCGCGCCGCCACCTGGAGCTTCTGCTGGGTGGACACCGTGTACACCCAGGACGCCGACGAGCGGCTGTTCGCCGTGGTGCGACTGGCCAAGATCTTCGCCGCCACCGGCGACAAGGAGGGCGAGAAGTCCCGCGCCGACCAGTACCGCGAACGCCTGCCGAAAGTGCGGTAGCCGCACGGGTGAACCCCGGCAGTGATGCCGCAGGAGAATTCAACAGAGCGGAACACGGATGAAGAGGACGGAGGCAGGGATGAAGAGGATTAGAATGGAACCAGATCTGTTCTGATCCTCGTCATCCGCGTCGCGTTCTGTTGAACCCCGAGACCAGCCACCCCCGGACATCCCACTTGGACCTCGACACCTCCCGCGGCAGCGTCCGCACGGCCGACCGCCGACGCACCTTCCGGCCCGACTACGTCTCGTTCGCCGGCACCTACCAGTGCAACCTGAGTTGCCCGCACTGCTGCGTGCCCATCGAGTGGACCGACTACCTGCCCATCCCCGTCGCCGTGCGGTTCCTCGACGAGTGCCACGCCGCCGGCCTGCGTGTGCTGGGGTTCACCGGCGGCGAGCCGTTCCTTTACCCCGACTTCTTGGTTGCACTCACCAAGCGCGGGGCCGAACTCGGCTTCCGCTTCGACAAGCTGATGACCAACGGCCTGTGGCACAAGGATGCCGCCCACGCCGAGCAGGTGCTGACGGCGGTCCGCGACGCCGGGTTCACCGGCAAGATCGGCCTGAGCGTGGACAAGTTTCACGGCATGGAGACGACCCGACTGGTGGAGTTCTGCAAAGCCGTGCGGCGGGTGTTCAACGATGACACCGCGTTGTCACTGAGCTACGCCAGCAGCGCCCCGGACAAGGGCTTGGAGCCGATCCGCCGGCTGGCCGCGGCGGTCGATGGGGTGATCGAGTGGTCGGACGTGCTCGGCCGCTACCTGATGGTGAGCGACGACTTCACCATGACGCTGAACTGGAACCACCTGGCGCCGGTGGAGCGGGCGGAGAAGCTGCCGACGGAGCGGTGGGACGGGGCGTGGTTCGAGGAGGACTACTGCGAGGGGCCGGGGCAGGCGCTGATCGTGAACCCCCGCGGCGAGGTGAAGCCGTGCTGCGGGTTCGCGTCGGACGTGGACCAACTGACCATCGGCAACATCCACCACCAGAGTGCGGAGGAGATCATCCGCGCCGGCCGCGAGCACCCGTATGTCGGGGCGGTGTTCAGTCGCGGCCTGACGGCGATTCGGGATGAGATCCTGGCCCGCGACCCGGACGCCTTGCCCGGTGCGACGAACAACCACTGCTTCTTCTGCTGGTACGTGCTCACCCGCGGGCTGGCGGACGGCGTGAACGGCGGCGGCGGCAAGGTGGGCGCGTGGACCGACACGACGGCCAACTTCACCGGCCAACTGGTGCAACTCGGCGTGCGGAAGTAGGTGCCGCTTGCCGAGCGGCACCCGCGACCCCCCGCCGTGAGGTGATCTGGTAGGGCGGGTCGAGCGGCCGGCGACCGCAACCACACCGGCGAGAAGAGGGGACGCTCACACACACAACTCGGCCGGCCGCGATGCCCCGCCGCACTTGAACACGGCGGGGTCAGAGATCGTCGCCTTTCGCTCCGCTAAAGTCTGCCCCACCTTTCGCGGAGCGAAAGGCAACAGTGTGGCGTGCCCCGCCGCAC
>JANNVG010001286.1:0-2030 GCA_031414395.1 Fimbriiglobus sp. | reverse complement strand
GCAGTGATCTGTTACTGTAGCCGGCCTCTGTGAGGCCGGTCGGACCGGGGTCACAGACCCCGGCTACAGCAAGACATCACTGCAACATGGTATGACGGCATCTCGGAATGGCCCTGACCCACTTCCCGTGGCACACACCCTGCAAACGGGTGTGCGATTGACCCCCGCCGTTCCTCCGCTACACTAACCCCGTCTCCGCCGAACCCTCCCGCCACACCGGGCGCCGCCGCCCGCGACCCGATAACCCGCACCACCCCGCTGAGCGCTCCGGCACGGAACTTTTCCCCCGTCTGGGCGGTCGAACCGGCTACCATTGGGTTTGCCCTGCACAACCGTGTAGCGCAGACTGCTTCGCCTACCCCGCCCCGTTTCCCGACTCTCCCCAACAGTTCCTATCCTCCCGACCCGGAGTGCCGCCGATGTCTCGCTTCTGCCTCGGTTCGCCGCTCGACCGCCGCATGTTCCTGCACGTCGGGGCGGTGGGTGCCCTCGGCCTGACCCTCCCGCAGTTCCTCCGTCTACAGTCGCTGCAAGCGGCCGACGCGGCGCCAGCGGTGGCCAAGAAGGGGCCGAAGGCGGAGAGCATCATCCACATCTTCCTGCCGGGCGGGGCGGCGCACCAGGAGAGTTGGGACCCGAAGCCGAACGCGCCCATTGAGTATCGTGGCGAGATGGCCCAGGTGAAGACCAACGTGGAAGGGGTGCTGCTGAACGAGTGCCTCAAAGAAACCGCCAAGATCACCGACAAGATCACCATCTGTCGCAGCATGACGCACGGCGAGGCGGCCCACGAGCGGGGCACGCACAACATGTTCACCGGGTATCGCCCCAGCCCGGCGCTGACGTTCCCCAGCATGGGCAGCGTGGTGGCCCACGAACTGGGCGTGCGGAACAACCTGCCGCCGTATGTGGCCGTCCCGACCATGCCGACGAACTACGCCGGCAGCGGGTATCTGAGTAGCGCCTACGCCCCGTTCAGCCTGGGCAGCGACCCGGCGAACGGCGGGTTCAAGGTGCAAGACCTGACCCTGCCGGGCGGGGTGAGTGAGGAGCGGTTCAACACCCGCCGCGGGCTGCTCGACACCGTCAACGAGCACTTCAAGGCGAAGGAGAAGTCGGACAACCTGGACGCAATGGACACCTTCTATCAGCGGGCCTACGGCCTCATCAGCAGCGAGAAGGCCCGCGACGCCTTCGACATCAACAAGGAAGACGCCAAGCTCCGCGACAGCTACGGCCGCAACGCGGCCGGCCAGCGGTTGCTGATGGCCCGCCGGCTGGTGGAGGCGGGCGTGCGGTTCGTCACCCTCACCTACGGCGGGTGGGACCTGCACAACGGCATCGTGGCCGGGACGAAGAACCAACTGCCGCAACTCGACCAGGCGTTCGCCGCGCTCATCAGCGACCTGAGCAGCCGCGGGATGCTGGACAAGACGATGGTGATGATCTCCAGCGAGTTCGGCCGCACCCCGAAGATCAACGCCACGGCCGGCCGCGACCACTGGCCGAAGGTGTTCAGCGTGGTGCTGGCGGGCGGGGGCATCAAGAAGGGGTTCGTGTACGGCAAGTCCGACGCCACCGCGAGCGAACCGGACGAGGACGGGCTGACGGTCGAAGACCTGGCGCAGACGGTGTACCAGTGCCTGGGCATCGACGCGACGAAGAAGCTGATGTCTCCGGGCGACCGGCCGATCGACATCGTCCGGGAAGGGCACACGCGGAAAGAGTTGTTGGGGTGAGTGGGGGGTCGTTTTTTCGCCCCGGTAGGGGCGGCCGTCCCTAGCCCAGGGCGGAAGCCCTGGGTCGGGGCAGGATAGACGTTCAAGCCCCGGAGGGGCGGCCGTGCCACGAACGCCCCTCCGGGGCTTGCTCGGGTGGGCGGTGTAACCCAGGGCTTCCGCCCTGGGCTAAATACGGACGCCCCTCCGGGGCTAAGAACCCGACCGATTGCGTAAGCCCTATTTAAGTATCCATCCCCCCCGCTCCTTTTCGGATTGGGGGCCGGCCCCATAGGGGTCTTGTGAGGCGCT
>JANNVG010001285.1:0-13000 GCA_031414395.1 Fimbriiglobus sp. | reverse complement strand
CACCAATTTGAACGGCGACGCTCAACCCGATCTCGCGGTCATCGACACGCGGACGCACAACATCGAAATCCTGAACTTCACGCCGGGAACGCCCGGTCAGCCGGCGTCACTCCGCTCAGCTCGGCGACCTCTCCCCAGCGGGGAGAGGTGGTCGTGGTTCGCGCTTCCGCCTGGGTCGTCGGTTCGCCACCCGCCTTCGGCGCGGTCGCAATAAACGCGGCCAGGTCGGCGAGGGTGCTGTGCGTGTACAGGTCGGCGACGTTCACCTCCACGCCGAAGCGGTCTTGCAACTGCACCATCAGGTTCATCGCCCGTAGCGAGTCGCCACCCAGTTCGAAGAACGAGGCGTACACGTCCACCGCGTCCACTTCGAGCGTTTGCTTCCACATCCGCACCAGCTCGGCCTGGATTTCACCAACATCGAGCGGAATCGGCGTGGACACAACCGCCGGCATGGGTGGGGCGGCGTGCGACTGGTGATGCGCGGCTCGCTCGTCGGCGGTCGGCAGCGACCCGCCGACGAGCGTGTGCAGGAGCACGTGATCGGCGTCGAAGGCGAAGGCGTCGCGCACCGAATCGAGGTTGACCGCGCTCACCTGACACAGCCCGACGGCACAGTGCGGGGCGAGCGTTTCGAGCAGGTGCGAGACGGCCCCGGCTTCGAGGGTGGCCAGCGGGCGGGCGATGTCGCCGTACAGCGGGGTGACGGCCGACAGCCGCGACACCAGGAACAGGGTGAACGCGGCGTGCCGGGCGAGCGGGCGGTTGGTCGGGAAGTGGATGGCTTCGCCCAGGTCGGCGCGGTCGCTCAGCCGGGCGAGGTGGTGCTCCTCCGGCTGGTAGTAGTAGGTGCCGGCGTCCAGCCCCTCCACCGCCCCCGCCTTCAGGTGCAGGTAGAGTTGCACGGAGTACGTGCCGCCAGCGGAGGCGTAGTTCCGTTTGCCCGCTTCGCCCCGCACCCGCAGGGCGTGCAGCAGCTTGGCGAACTGGTGCGCGGCAATCGGCCGGGTGCCGAACTCGCGTTGGCTGTGGCGTTGCTCGACCCACGCGGTCAGCGGGTCGGTGGCGGGCGCGGCCAGCGGCACCCGCAAGCTGCCGTTCAAATCGCGGCGGATGCCGTGGCGGGCGTCGCGGAAGGTGGCACGCTCGCGGGGGTCGAGCAGGATGCCATTCGGCGGAACAGGCGGAGCGACGGCCCGCGGGTGGTGCAGCCCCTTGCGGTCGATCTTGCCGTTGCCGTTCAGGGGCAGCGTCGGCAACTCCGTCCAGTGCTGCGGCACCATGTATTCGGGCAGCGTGTCCGTCAGGTGCGTGCGAAGGACGGCGTCGGCGACGGGGGACTTGACCGAGTAGTACGCGGCCAACTCCCGCGGGCCGCCGGCTTCGCCGAGCGCGACGACGGCACACTGCCGAACGGCCGGGTGACGGGCGAGCGCCGCCTCCACCTCCGCCAACTCCACGCGATAGCCCCGCACCTTCACCTGCCCGTCGCCGCGGCCGAGGAACTCCACCTCGCCGTTCGGCAGCACCCGCGCGCGGTCGCCCGTGCGGTACACCCGCTCGGCGTGCCCGTTCGTGCCGGGCAGCGACACGAACGCGGCGGTCGTCCGCTCCGGGTCGTGCAGGTAGCCGGTCGCCAGCCCCCGCCCGCCGATGAACAGGTGCCCGGAGTCACCGGCCGGCACCGGCCGCAGGTCGTCGCACAGCACGTGCAGTGTTTGGCCACCGAGCGCCCGCCCATACGGGATGCTCTTCCAGTCGGCCTTCACCCCGTTCACCGGGTGGAAGCACGACCAGATGGCGCACTCGGTCGCCCCGCCCAGGCTCACCACGCGGGCGGCCGTGAACTGCTTGCGGACGCGGTCGGGCAGCGGCAGCGGCACCCAGTCGCCGCTCAACAGCACGCACCGTAGCCGGTCGTCGCCGGGCGTCCGCTCGGCCACGGCCACCAGCATTTCCATCGCCGACGGCACCGAGTTCCACACCGTCACCGCGTGGCGGCGGACGGTGGCCAGCCAGTGTCGCGGCTCGCGGCGGGAGGCGTCAGCGGGCAGCACCACGGCGGCACCGGCGGCCAGCGTGCCGAAGATGTCGTACACGGACAGGTCGAACGTCAGGCGGGAGAAGGCGAACACGCGGTCGGTCGGCCCGACCTCGAACCGCCGGTTCACCTCTTCAATCGTGTTCACCACCGCCGCGTGCGTCATCACCACGCCTTTCGGCCGGCCGGTGCTGCCGGAGGTGTAGATGACGTAAGCGACGGCGTCGGCCCCGCGGCGGGTCGGGAGAGGCCCGGCGGGTGTGGCCGCCAGTTGCGCCAGCGCGAGCGGCACACGGCCGGCCGGCCAGCGATCCGCCAACGTCGGGTCACTCACGATGTGCTCGGCCCGGCTGTCGGCGAGCAGTTCGGCGATGCGGGCGGGCGGTAGGTCGGGGTCGAGCGGCAGGTACGCGGCACCGGCCTTGTGAATGCCGAGCAACCCGGCGACGAGTGCGGGCGACGTGGGGCAACAGACCGCCACCAGGTGCCCCGGCTTCACCCCGGCCGCGATCAGCCCGGACGCCACGCGATCCGATTCGGCGTCCAGTTCGGCGTAGGTCACGGCGGCGGTGTCGGTGATGACGGCGGGTCGGGTCGGGCCGAGCTTCACCTGCGCGCGAAACAAGTCCACCAGATCCGGATCGGTGGCCACCTCCGCGGAGCCGGTCGCGGCGAGGCGTTCGAGCAGCGCGCCGTACTCGTTCAACCTCGCCTTCAGTTCGTCCGCGTCGAAGAGCTGTTCGACGTAATCCCACCGCACCCAGAGCGCGCCGTCGTCGTCCACCACCTGACAGTCGAGCCACACCTGCGGCGTCTGGCTGTAGGCGTCCACCACCCGGCCCCAGCCGGCCAGCGGCGACGGGTAGAGCATGGACGTGAACACCACCGGCGTGATCGGCCGCAGCCCGGATTTGCGGTGCCGGGCTAGCATCCGCGTGAACTCGATGCCCGTGCAGCGGTTGTGCTCCATGCCGTCGAGCAGGGTGCCGTGCAGCGTGCGGGCGGCCGTCCAGAAGTCGCCGCCGGTGGTCACGTCGAGTAGCAGCGTGGACGTGTACGGGCCGATGAGCGGCTGCTGGGCGGCGGTGCGGTCGTTCACCGGCAGGTTCAGGCAGAAGCGTTCGGCCCCGCTCCAGTGGGCCAGGATGCGGGCGAAGGCGGCGGCCAGCAGGCCGGCGGGGGTCAGGTCGTTCTCGCGGGCGCGGGCGCGGAGTCGCGCCCACTGGTCGGCCGTCAGCCGCACGCCGGCGGTGCCGAACCGCGGGCGGCGGAGGGTGGCCGGGTCGGTGCGGAGGGGCAGCGGCGGGGGCGGCGGGAAGTCGGCCACCCGCGCGGCCCAGTAGTCGCAGTCGCGGGTGTGGGCGGGCGTGCCGCGGACCTCGGCAGTCTGCATCGCGTACCGGCGGAAGGCGTCCACGTCGGCCACCGGGCCGGCCGTGCCGTCGTACAGGGCCAGCCAGTCGCCGAGCAGCAGGTGCAAGCTCTGCATGTCCACCACCAGCATGTCCAAGCTGGCAAACAGGCGGAACGACTGCTCGCCCAGCCGCACCACCCGCACCTCGAACAGCGGCCACGCGGTCGGGTCGAACACCTGATCGGCCAACCGCTGCCGCAGCGCCGCCAGCTTCGCCTCGGCCTGCGGGTCGTCCCGCCAGTCGTCGGTCGGCAGCGCGTATTCGGTCGCCGGCAGCACCCGCTGCGTCATCTTCTTGGTGAACACCAGTCGCGTGGTCGGGTGGCGGTTCAACATCTGCTGCCACGCAGCCGACAGGCGGGCCACATCCAGCGGGCGGTCCACCGCGATCTCGACGGAGATGTGACACCCCCGCTTGCCGAGTTCGGAGTCGATCCACCGCGCGCCCAGGTAGGCGATTTGCAGGTCGGTGCAGGGGAACGGCTCGCCGACATCGGCCGGCGGGAGTTCGACCGGCGGCGGCGCTTCGACCACCTGAGCCGGGGCGGGTGACGTGTCGGCCGTCTCGCCGGCGGTCAGTTGGGCGAGCAGCACGTCGGCCAGCTTCGACACGCTCGGCCCGCGGACCAACTCCACGATGGGCAGCGACACCCGCAGTTCGCCCTCGATCCAGTTGTGCAACTCCACCGCCATGAGCGAATCGACGCCGAGAGACACGAGCGGGATGTCCGTGCTGATCTTCTCCTCGACCGTGCCGAGCACCTTCGCCAGCCGCTCGCGGACGAGCTTCTGCAGCGTCTCCTTCCGCTTCTCCGGCGGCGCTTGCATCACACTCGCCCGCACGCCCACGTCGGCCGATTGCGTGGTGCCGGTGGTGCCGCCGTGGACGGCGTCGATCAGGCCGGTGAACCGCGGCGGCACCGCCTCGCCGTACAGCGAGCGGGTGATCTTCCGCCAGTCGAGCCGCATCACGCCGATCTGCGTCACCCCCTGCCGGATGAACCGGCCGAGCAGCGACACCGCCTCTTGCGCGGTGAAGTGGAGGATGCCCATGGTGTCGAACTTGGCCGCCACATCTTTGTGCTCGGCGACGTAACCGACCCCGCCGAGCGACCCCCAGTTGATCGCGGTGGCCGGCAGGCCGAGCGCCCGCCGGTGGTGCGCGAGGGCGTCCAGGAAGGCGTTCGCCGCCGCGTAGTTCGCCTGCCCGGCCAGCCCGAACACCGACGACATGGACGAGAACATGACGAAGAAGTCGAGCGGGCGGTCGGCCGTCTGGGTGTGCAGGTGCCACGCCCCGAGCACCTTCGGCCGCAGCACCTTCGACAGGCGGTCGGCCGTCAGGTTCATCAGCAGGCAGTCGTCCAGCACCATCGCCGTGTGAATCACCCCGGCCAGCGTCGGCCACTCGCCGCCGGTGCGGGCGAGCAGCCCGGCCACCTGCGCGGCGTCCGTCACGTCGGCCGACACCGCCTCCACCCGCGCGCCGGTCTGCCGCAGGCGGTCGATGGCCGCGGTCGTGTCGGGCGGCAGGGTGGTCCGCCGGCCGACCAGCATGACGTGCTTCGCCCCGCTCGCCACCAGCCAGTCCGTCACGGCCAACCCGAACCCGCCGGCCCCGCCCACCACCAGGTACGTGCGGTCGGCTCGCAGCTCCGCCGTCTCGCCCACCGCCGCCCGCACCTGCCCGCCGGTGTCGGTCAGGTTCAGCACCACCTTGCCGACGTGCTTGGCCTGGGCCATCGTGCGGAATGCGGAGGCCGCATCCCCGGCCGCGAACGTGCGGTGCGGCAGCGGGTGCAGCACCCCGCGGTCGAACTCCTTCAGCAACTCGCGGTACAGCCCGCCGATCCGCTCCGGCCGCTCCCGCAGGGCGCGGTCCAGGTCGATGGCCACGAACGACAGGTTCTTACGGAACGTCCGCAGCGGCATCTTCGTGTCGGCGTAGATGTCCCGCTTGCCGATTTCGAGGAACCGCCCGTGGTCGCCCAGCACGCCCATGCCGCGGGTGAGCGCCTCACCAGACAGCGAGTTCAGCACCAGATCGACGCCTTGCCCGCCGGTGCGGTCGTGGATTTCATCAATGAACGCCAGCGACCGCGAGTCGAACACGTGCGACACGCCGAGCGCGCGGAGCAACTCCCGCTTCTCCTTGCTGCCGGCCGTGGCGAACACCTCGGCCCCGCCCGCGCGGGCGATCTGAATGGCCGCCAGCCCCACCCCGCCGGTCGCCGAGTGGATCAGCACCCGCTCGCCCGCCTCCATCCTCCCCATGTGATTCAGCGCGTAGTGCGCCGTCAGGAACGCAATGGGGATGGTGGCCGCTTCCTCGAACGACACGCCCTTCGGCATGTGCCCGACGGCGGCGGCGGGGGCGTTCAGGTGGCGGCTGAAGCTGTGCGTGGTGACGGCCGCGACCGCGTCGCCCGGCGCAAAGCCCGTCACGCCTTCACCGACCGCCGTGATTCGCCCGCTGCATTCGATGCCCAACGGCACCGGGCCGACCGGCAGACCGGGATACAGGCCGAGCGCCTTCAGCACGTCGCTGAAGTTCAACCCGGCGGCGACCACCTCGATGCCCACTTCGCCCGGCCCCGGCGGGCGGGGCGTGGTGGTGCGGAGCCGCAGCCCGTCGAGCGTGTTCGACCGCGCCACTTCCAGGCGATAGGCCCGCCCCGTGGCGTTGATCGGCCGGTCGTCGAGCGGCGCGCGAACGTAGCGGTGCGTGAACCGCGTCGCCCCGCGGAAGGCCAGTTCGTCGTCGGCCGTCGGCGACACAAGTTCGGCGAGGATCGACTCGGCCGCGGCGGACGCGGGTGCGGAGTCCAAATCAATCAGCCCGCACTTCAGGTGCGAATACTCCCGACCGATGGCCCGCACCAGCCCCCACGCCGGCGACTGTGCCACCGCCACCGGCCCCCGCTCGCCGCCCACCCGGTGCGCCCCGCGGGTGACGACCCACCACCGCGTGCCCGGCTTGGCGTCCGGCCCCCACACGTGCAGCAGGTGAACAATGCTCAGGCAGCCGGCGGTCTGCGCTTCATCCAACGCGGCCCCGTCCAGCCCGTCCGTCGGCGGGGCGTCCAGGTTCCACAGGTGAACCACCCCGCGGAGCGACTGACCCACCGTCGCCTCGGCCATCAGCCGTTTCATGTCGTCCGGGCGCGCCGGATTCACGCGGTACTCGTCCGCCGACAGCCGGGCGAACTCGGTGCCCACCGTCACCCCCACGCACGACCCGCCGGCGCGTGTGAGTGCCGCCGACAGTTCGGCTGCCACACCGCCGGTGTCGGCCAGCACCAGCCAGCGGTCGGTGGTGGTCGGCGCTTCGACCACCACCGGCGATGCGTTGACGTCCGCCCCTTCCGCACGGGCCATCAGCACGGCCGCGTCCATCGGCTCGCCGGTCGCGGCGGCGTCCGTCACCGCGCCGAAGCCGGTCGCCTCCAGCACTCCCTTCCACTGCGCGAACGTGAGCAGCGGGTGGTCGGGCCGCAGGTCGCGGTCGGTCGCCCGCCACCAGCCGTTGAGCGTGCCGAACACCAGGTCGAGGAACCGCAGGCGGGTGACGGACTCGGTGGCCAGCAGCAGCCCGCCGGCCGCGAGCAACTGGCGGATGTGCCCGAGCGTCTGCCGCAAATCGGCGGTGGCGTGCAGCGCCTGCGACACGACCACCACGTCGAACGTGCCGGCGTCGAACCCCTGGGCGGTCGGGTCTCGCTCCAGGTCGAGCCGGCGGTACTCGACGAACGGGTAGCTGCCGAACTTCTGCTGGGCGGCGTCGAAGAAGTGACCAGACAGGTCGGTGAACACGTACCGCGTGGCGGCCGGGTCGAGGGCCGGCAGCAGGTGGGCGGTCAGCCCGCCGGTGCCGCCGCCGACCTCCAACACCCGCAGCACGCGACCGGCCGGCAGCATCTGTTGCAGGCGCGCCACGGCCCGGCGGGTGACGGTGTTCGTGTACCGTTGATACGGCGAGTCCTGATACAGGTGCTCGGCGGTGTGCGTGGACCCGCCGGGGAAGATCAGGTCCACCGGGTCTTGCTGCCCGCGGAGCACCTTCGCCAGCTCCGACCCGCACCGCTGGAACAGGTTCAGTTCGGCCTGATACGCCGGGTGGCGGTCGAGCATCCGCCGCCACAGGTCGAGCGGGGCCGCCGCGGGGGGCACGCCGCGCACCTCCCACGGGGTGCCGTCGCCGGTCAGGTAGCCGTCTTCGGCAAGGATGGCGAGCAGGCGGCCGAAGAAGCGGCGGTGTTGCTCCGCCACGCCGACGCGGTCCGCCAGCGCGTCGGTGGTGAACCGCTCGCCCGTTCGCAGCGTGCCGCCCGTTTCGTCGAGTGCCCGCGCGATGAACGCCACGGCCAGCGGGTTCAGGTCGGCGGTGAAGCGCTCGAAGCGGACCCGAAGTTCGTACTGGGCGTTCAGCGCACGGGCTTCGCTCTGAAGCGCGTCGGCGAGGGCGGGCAGATCGTTCCAGTACGCGGCGGGGGCGGCCACCGGCGTCGGCCGGTCGTCCCGCGGGGCGGCCTGCCAGCGGTACTCGTAGAGCAGGTCGTCGAGCGACCCGCCGTCGTCACCGTCGGCACCCACCGCCTGACACCGCACCCCGCGCACCTCGCACACAGGCGCGCCGGACTCGTCGTACACCCGCAGGTCGGCGGTCACGGTGCGGCGGTCGCGGTCGGTCAGTTTGGCGTGGCACCACACGGGGCCGGTCGGTTTGGCGAACAGCGTCACCTTTTCAATGGCCACCGGCAGGTACGCCCCGCGGCGCTCGCCCACGGCCGGCAACGTCAGCGTGCCGAAGATCACTTGTAAGCCGGCGTCGAGCACGACCGGGTGAACGTGGAAGTCGGTCAGTTGCGTGCCGGTGTTGTCGGGCAGGCTTACACGACCGAGCGCCTCGTTCGGCCCGGTCCACAGTTCCTGAATGCCCTGAAACGCCGGACCGTAGTCGAGGCCGAACCCGGACAGGCGGGCGTAGTAGTCGGCCGGCGCGTACTGCACCGTGCAACGCTGCCGAACGGCGTCGAGCGCGAGTGCGGTCCCGCGGGTCTCGTCGGCCGGTCGCAACACGCCCGTCACGTGCGTGGTCAGCGGTAGCCCGCCGCCGCCGGTGTGAACGCCGAACGTCGAGCCGTCCGGGGTGTACACCGTTTGCAGCTTCACCGTGCCTTCGGGCAGGAAGCAGGCTTTCAACAACTTGATGTCGTGCAACGCTTGCGGGCGGTCGGGCGACACCGCGGCGGCCACGGCGAACGCCATTTCCACATAGCCGGTCGCCGGGAACAGCGGGTGCCCCTGGGCCTGGTGGTCGTTCAAGAACGGGTGCGTGCTGGTGCCGACGACCTGTTCCCACGACGGGTACGCGGCCGGCACCGGCTGACCGAGCAGCAGATGGCACGGCCCGCCGGCGCGGGTGCGGCGGGCCTCGGCCGTCTCGAACCAGAATTTCTCCCGCTGAAAGCGGTAGCCGGGCAGCGGCACCGGCCGGCCGGCGGGGGCGAGGGCGGCCCAGTCGAACGGCTGGTTCAGTACATACAACTCGCCGACCGAGCGGAGCAGCGCCGGGCGGTCGTCGGAGCCGCGGCGGAGAGACGGGATCACCTTGCCCGTGCGGGAGGCGTGTTTCAAACACTCCTGCACCGACCCGCCGAGCACCGGGTGCGGGCCGAGTTCGAGGAACGTGTCGAACCCCTCGCCGGAGATGCGGTCGATGGCGTCGGCGAAGTGGACCGTATTCCGCAGGTTCCGCCACCAATAATCCGGGTCGAGGGTGGCCCCGTCGATCCGCCGGCCGGTGACCGTCGAGTACAGCGGCACGGTGGTGGGCTTCGGGCGGATGCCGTGCAGCGAGCGGGTGAGTTCGCCCTGCACCGGGTCGAGCTGCGGGCTGTGGAAGGCGTACTGCACCTGCAAGAAGCGGTGGAACACGTCCTTCCGCCGCAAGGCCTCGGCCACCTCTTCGAGCGCCTCGCCCTGCCCGGAGAGCGTGATCGACCGCGGGCCGTTGATGGCGGCGACGGCGATGCGGTCGGTGCGGTTCCCGACGTACTCGGCCGCCTCCGCCGCCGACAGGCCGACGGCCAGCATCTTCCCGCGGGACGGCGCTTGCTCCACGCACCGGGCGCGGTGGTAGATCACCCGCACGGCCTCTTCGAGCGTCAGCGCGCCGGCCACGTGTGCCGCTGCCACCTCGCCCACGCTGTGCCCGACCACCACACTCGGCGTGACCCCCCACGACCGCCACAGCGCCGCCAGCGCCACTTGCAGCACGAACAGCGCCGGCTGCGCGACCACCGTTTCCGACATCCGCGAGGTGGCTTCGGTGGCGTGGGCCAGTTCGTCCCACAGCGACCAGTCGGCCATGCCGTCGAGGATGTCGGCGCAGCGGCGGACGGTGTCGCGGAACACCGGCTCGTCGGCCAGCAGTTGCCGCCCCATGCCCCACCACTGCGGCCCCTGCCCACAAAACACGAACGCCAGCTTCGGGGCCGCACCCACCGCCGAAACGGGGTCGGTGCCGGCGGCGAACCGGCCCAGGTGGTCGGCCAGTTCGGTGGTGTTCTTCGCCACCACCGGCAGGCGGTACTCGTGGTGCGTCCGCCGCACGCACGCGGTGTAGGCCACGTCGTTCAGCGGCCACTCGCCGACCGCCAGCGCGTCCTTCCACGCCTTCGCCAGCGCGCGGAGGGCTTCCGGAGTGCGGGCGGAGAGTGGAACGAACACGGGGCCTGTTGACGTGATCGGGCGAACGACCGGGCGGTCGGATTCCTGCAACAAGACGTGGGCGTTGGTGCCGCCGAAGCCGAACGAGTTGACGCCGGCCAGCGCCGGCCCCACGCCCGGCGGGAGCGGTTCGAGCGCACGCGGCACCCGCAGGCCGAGGGCGTCGAACGGGATGTCCGGGTGCGGGGTGTGGAAGTGCAGGTTCGGCGGCACCTGCCCGTGGTGCAGCACCAGTGCCGCTTTAATCAACCCGGCGATACCAGACGCCGGCTCCAGGTGGCCGATGTTCGTCTTCACCGACCCGATCAGGCACGGGTCGTTCGCCGGCCGGCCGGCCCCCAGCACGGTGCCCAACGCCCGCGTCTCGATGGGGTCGCCGACGGGCGTGCCGGTGCCGTGAGCTTCCACGTACCGCACCTGCCGCGCGGTCGCCCCGGCCTCCCGCAGTGTCAGGCGGATCAACTCCTCTTGCGACTTCTGGTCGGGCACCGTCAGGCCGGGCGTGCGGCCGTCCGAGTTGATCGCCGTGCTGCGGATGGTTGCGTACACGCGGTCGCCGTCCCGCACCGCCGCCGTCAGCGGCTTGAGCACCACCAGCCCGACCCCTTCGGCGCGGACGAACCCGTTCGCGGAGGCGTCGAACGCCTTGCACCGCCCGTCCGGGGAGAGCATCGACAGCTTGGTGAAGCCGATGAACCCGTCCGGGTTCAGGAGCACGTTCACCCCGCCGGCGAGGGCCATCTCGCTGTGCCCGTCCCAAATACTGCGGCAGGCCATGTGGACGGCCACCAGCGACGACGAGCAGGCGGTGTCCACGACCGCGCTCGGGCCTTTGAAGTCGAACTGGTACGAGATGCGGTTGGCGGCCAGGCTGAGGGCGTTGCCGGTGTTGCTGTACACGTCGATGTGGGAGCGGTCGCGGAAGTCGGACTGCACGAGGGCGTAGTCGAAGCTGCTGATGCCGACGAACACGGCGGTGGGCGAGCCGGCCAACTGGTGCGGGATCAGGCCGGCGTCCTCGAGCGCCTCCCACGACACTTCGAGCAACAGGCGGTGTTGCGGGTCGGTGCGGGTGGCCTCCCGCGGGGACATGCCGAAGAAGCCGGCGTCGAACGAGTCCACGTCGGGCACGAACCCGCCCCACCGCGAGTTCGTCCGCCCGCCCTGCCCGTCCGGGTGGTAGAAGGTGCCCGTGTCCCAGCGGTCGGCCGGCACGTCCGAGATGGCGTCCACGCCGTCGGCCAGCAGCTTCCAGAACGAGCCGGCGTCGTGCCCGCCGCCGGGGAAGCGGCAGCCGATGCCGACGATGGCGATGGCGTCTTTCGGGGCGGGCGGGGCGGCGCGGTTCGACATGAGAGGGGGTCCGGGCGAGCCAGCGCCAGAAAGGGTGTGTGAACGGAAGGGGAGACTTCCTTGCTCACGCCCCCCCGCGACGAGGGCGTTCGGCCCGGTGGCGTGCGGAGCGGGGTGGGTGGTGTTTCAAGGAGCGGCCGGGTTTACCCCGGCCGACCCGTTGCACAGGATGGACGGGATAAACCCGGCCGCTCCTGAAAACCCGCCTCACTTCGCCGCCGGCAGGGTCAGCCCCGCGCGGGCGGCGATCTCGGCTTCCAACCGGCGGACGGTGTCGGCGGTCGGCGGGGTGCGGTTCAGGTCGCGGGCCCAGTCGGGCAGGGGGAAGGGCGTTCCCGCCGGGCCGCGCTTGCAGGCGAACAGGTCGGCGGTGAGCGTCTGGCGGTCGCACACGCCCATCGGCAGCACGTCGTCCAGCCCCGTCGCCACCCGCGTCGCCTCCACGGGGGCGGGCGAACCCCCGTCGGCGTCCTGCGGCCGGTCCCAGTAAAGTATTGCCATAGTCCCATGATGGCCAGAGAGTTGTACAGCATATCTGCGGGTGATGGGTAAGATGCGGCCGTCGCGGAGGATGCGACTGCGGATGTCGAACACCCACAGCGACGGCGTGCGGGCGACGATCCACTGGTGCTGCATGTCGGCCTCGGCCGACTTGAGCGCGGTGGTCGCCAGCCAGCCCAGCCGCTTGCAGTCGGCGGGCCGTGCCGACGCCACCACCTGATCCCCGTCGGGCACCGCCATGCTCATCCCCTGGGCGACCTGTTCGAGCACGTCCACCGGCAGCCCGTCGGCCCCGGTCACCGCCTTTGAGCGCACCACCGCCACGCAAGCGAGCGCGCCGCTCGCGTCCGCCACCGGCCCCGGGATCTGAATCTTGGGGTCGGGTTCGTACTTCAGGCGGAGCTTCACCATGATGTGCGTCCACCCCTCCGGGGGGCGGGGGCCGACGACCGTGCCGGGTGTGATGCGGGGCAGGGGCGTCGGTGTTAAATCGCAGAACCATTCCGGCCCGGACACCTGTGGCACGGGGGCGGTCGGTTCGGTGACGGGCGACGGTTGCGAAAACACGACGGCCAGCACGCCGACGGCGGCGGCACACGCCACCAGCCCGCCGCCCGCGAGTGCCCACCGCACCCGCGCGGGCATGATTCGCCAGCCGACGACGGCCGCCGCCACGCCCCCGACCAGCAGCACCGGCAGCGAGGCGAGCAGCTTGAAGAGTACGAGCTGCCGCGGGTCGGCCCAGATCGCGGCGAGCAGGCCGACGGCGAGGACGCCGACCACGAGCAGCCACCAGCGGGCACGACGGGGGCGTGGGGGAGCGGGTTCGCCCATGGGATGTCACCACTTGGTAGGGCGGGTCGAGCGGCCGGGAAACCGGGTGGCGAGGCGGAGTGCCGGAGAGCGATGGTGGTCTGTCAGCCGGGCGCGGCGCCCCCCCCCAAAATTTTTAGGGGGGG
>JANNVG010001284.1:0-1657 GCA_031414395.1 Fimbriiglobus sp. | reverse complement strand
TTACAACACCGCGCGCTGTTGCCCCACGCGGGCGTCGCTCCTCACCGGCCGGTACAACTACCGGACCGGGGTGGTGGACACGTTCATCGGCCGGTCGATGATGCGGCCGGACGTGCCCACCCTGCCCGAGCACATGACTGCCGCCGGCTACCGCACCGGGCTGTTCGGCAAGTGGCACCTGGGCGACCACCACCCGCTGCGGCCGGAAGACCGCGGGTTCGGCAGCACCCTGTGGATCCACGGCGGCGGACTGGCGCAGCCGAGCGACCTGCCCGGCAACGTGGGCGGGAAGGAGTACTTCGACCCGGAGTTGACGAAGGACGGCACGCCGACGAAGGCGAAGGGCTACTGCACCGACGTGTTCACCGACGCGGCCCTCGACTTCATCACGGCGAAGGACGAAAAACCGTTCTTCGCGTATGTGGCGTTCAACGCCCCGCACGGCCCGTATCAGGTGCCCGAGGCCGACGCCGCCCCGTACCGCAAGCTCGACCTGACGGCGGATGCGTTCCCGAAGATCGGCCAGCCGTGGGCACCGGACAAGGTGCAACCGCTGCCCATCGCCAACGCCTACGGCATGATTGCAAACCTGGACGCCAACTTCGGCCGGCTGATGAAAACACTCGCCGACAAGAAGCTGGCCGACAACACGGTCGTCATCTTCCTGACCGACAACGGCCCCGGCGACGCGCGGTTCAACGGCGGGCTGCGGAACCGCAAGGGCACGGTGTACGACGGCGGCATCCGTGTGCCGTGTTACGTGCGGTGGCCGGCCAAGCTGAAGGGCGGCACCGTCATCGACACCCCGCTGGCGCACGTGGACATCACCCCGACGCTGTTGGACATGGCCGGAGCGAAGCCGGCGAAGGAAGTCGCGTTCGACGGCGTGAGCTTCCTCCCGCTGCTGACCGGCGAGAAGAAAGACCTGCCCGACCGCACGCTGTTCCTGCAATGGCACCGGGGCGACGAGCCGGTGAAGTTCCGCTCGTTCGCCGCCATCGGGCCGAAGTACAAGCTGGTGCAGACGGCCGGCTCGTGGGACGCGAAGAACTGGAAGCCGAAGTTCGAGCTGTTCGACATCCCGGCCGACGAGTTCGAGCAGACGGACCTGGCGGACAAGTTGCCCGACGAAGTGGCGAAGCTGAAGACGCAGTACGAGGCCTGGTTCGCGTCGGTGACTAAACTCGGCTTCGCCCCGCCGCGGATTCCGCTCGGCACCAAAGCCGAGCCGACGGTGCGGCTGACGCGGCAGGACTGGCGCGGGCCGGACGCCGGTTGGACGGCGACGAGCGTCGGCCACTGGGTCATTGCGCCGGCGACCGACGGCGACTACGAGCTGGTGGTGAAGGGCAACACGCCGTTCACCGAATTGAAGTGGGAGACGACCACGGGCAAGGGGCAAGCGAGCCAGAAGGATGCCGGGAAGGAGTTCACGCTGACCGTGCCGATGACGACGAAGGACGAGAAGGTGCAAGTGACGCTGTCCGCCGACGGCAAGTCGTTCGGCCCGCACACGGTAGCGGTGCGGAAGAAGTAGTGGTCGGGTCGCTCCGCCGGCGGGTTGAAAAAAAACCCCACGCGGGGGTAAACCATAAAAAAAAAACCGCCGCTGTCTTTAAATGGTGCTCTACTGGGGTAAACAAGCGACGTTTGCGGG
>JANNVG010001283.1:0-8121 GCA_031414395.1 Fimbriiglobus sp. | reverse complement strand
GTGGCGGTCGCCTAATATTTTGCGCCCTATTTGGGGTCACGGTACAAAATCCCGGTGCGGGAACAACGCCCCGCCCCCGGTTGGGGGGTTTTTTTATCAACCCCCCGCCCCCCCGCGTCCGGGGCTCGTCAACAGCATCCGCAGCTCGCACACCGCCTCCCACTGACGGCCCGCCGTCACCGGCACATACAGGTCCGCCGCCTTCGCCGTCTCCGTCTCCCGCGTGTCCACCACGATAATCGTCCGCCCCGCCCGCGGCGGGCAGTAGCGTTCGATGTGCCGCGGGTGCGTGACGAGTGGGTCGCTGCCCCAAAAGATCACCACGTCGGCCCGCTGCTTCACTTCCCCCAGTGTACAGGTCGATTCGCCGACTTGCTGCAACGCCATGATGCTGGGTGCGTGCCCGGTGCTGGCAGTGGTGTCGATGGTCGCGCCGAGTCTGTCGGCGAGTGCCACCGCCGCCCGCTGCCCTTCGGTGGTGCTGCGGCTCAGGCCATAAATCAGCGGGTACCTGCTCGCCTTCAACAACTCCGCGGCACGGCAGTACGCCTCAGCCAGTGACACCGGGCTGTCAGCGATCTCGGCGACGGGCGGTTGCGGGTCGTTCAGCGACTCGAACCACGGCTTCGCCAGCCGGCACGCCCCGTCGGCGGCCAGCACCCGCCCGCCGGCCACCGTCACCCGCAGGTCGTCGCACACGCACCCGCACACCGTGCAGGCGACGTCGGTGAAAGTGGTGGGCATGGAAGCACTCGATCAGGATGAATGAGGAACCCAGGAAGGCAGGAACAAATTCAGCAGTGCTTCTGTCTTCTCCTGCATTCCTGGCTTCCTCATTCATCACAACTCTTCAATGCTCCAGATGAGCCGATCCAAAATCGCCTCGTCGGTCTGCGGGTGGAAGAACACGCACTTCCAGCCGGGGATCTTGTGCCCGTGCGGGCGGTAGCCGATGTCGGTGGTGAAGCTCAGCCGCGCGTCCACCGCCGGGTCCATGCTGTACTCTCGCTTGTTGAACAGCCGCCGCACCTCGGCCGTGTACCGCGTCACGTCCTCGGCACTCAGTTTGCCCGCCTCCAGGTCGGCGTAAATCTGCTTCGCGTTCCGCCCCTTCGGCATCACCCACCAGACCACGCTCGGCCCGACCGTGTCGGCGTTCAGCACCATGCAGTAGTCGAGCTTCGCCAGCTTCGCCTTCAGGTACTCGGCCAGCTCCAGGCTGCGGGCGATGAGCATTTGCCAGCCGTGCAGGCCGATGCCGTCGAGCGACGCCATGACGATGTACGGCCCGAGCGCCGGGCGAGACGTTTCGAGCGTGAACAGTGCGGGGTCACGCCGGTCGATGGCGTCGGAGAAGTACGGCATCGCCGCGGTGGTGCGAGCCAGACACCGCAGCTCGCTCCGGTTGTTCACCAGGAACGCCGAACTCGGGTAGTGCCCGCGGCCGGTCTTGTGGAAGTCGATGGTCACGCTGTCGGCCACCCGCAACCCGCGGCACAGCACCTTCGCCTTCTCGATGGCGGGCAGCGTGTCGGCGTTGATCTTGAACGGGTTGGCGACGGTGTCGTACTCGTTCAGGAAGCACAGTCCCCAACCGACGGCAGCGTCGGCTTGCAGTTGCGGGGCGGGGCGGCCGTACTCCTTCGCCTTCGCGTCGATCACCTGTCGAATGCCACCGATGTCGTCCACGCCGCTGGCGTCGGTGCTCCCGAACGTGCCAATCACATACGCTACCGCGTCCCCGCGGGTGTAAAGCTCGTCGAGCTTCTCGGCCAGCAGATCGAGCCTCATCGCCATGTTGCGGTCGGTCGGGATGGCGTGCAGGTTGTCCGTGCCGATGCCCAGCCAGCCGGCGACCGTCGCCGCGCAGTAGTGCGCCGCTTCACTGCAAATGCCGGCCACCCGCACGCCGCTCAGCCCGCTCCGCATCGCCCCCGGCACCACCTTCTCGATGCCGATCTTCCCGCCGTACATGTTCGAGATGGTGCCGCCGATGGTGAACACGCCCCACGGATCGACCGTGTGATAGAAGACCAGGTTCGCCAGCGCCGTGACCGCCTTCACCTCCAGCTCGTTCGACCGCTGGCTGTAGGTGTCGGTACAGAGGTTCGGGTTCTTCAGCAGGCAGGCGATGGCCCCGATCAGGCTGGCGTAGTTGGCCGGCCCGCGGACGTTCTCGATGTGCAGCGGGCTGCTCCACCCGTCGGTGCCCCAGAAGTACGGGAACACGGCGTCGCGGGCGTCCTTCAGGTTGCCCGGCAGCAGGTGGATTTCCGGGTTCGCCTGAGCCGTCTCGTAGTTCTGGCTGAGGTAGTGACCCGGCGGCAGCGACGACTCGGCCTTGAGGGCGTCGAGGAACTCTTGAAAGATGCCCGTGACCGCCTTCGGGTCGCAGTCGAAGAAGGTGGAAACGAAGGCGTCGTAGCGGGTGCGGTCCATGAGGGTTAGGGTAGGGAAGTGGGGGGGGAGGCGCTAGCGGTTCAACCCCACCGGGGTTGTTCTCCCAGTCCAGATGACCGCAATTGAACCCCAGGGTGTCGGTGCTTCGCACCTCAACCCTGGGCTGGAGGAACGACCCCGTTGGGGTCGGGGTCGTTTTGGTCATGTTAACCCAGGGTGTCGTCGCAAAGCCTCCTCAACCCTGGGCTGTGAGAACGACCCCGTTGGGGTCGGGAACTGATCTCGACCCCAACGGGGTCGTTCTCACAGCCCAGGGTTGAGGGCCACAGGCCCGACACCCTGGGAACACGAACGCTCCGACACCCTGGGAGATCGTGACCAATGTACCCCGACCCCAACGGGGTCGTTCAGTCCCACACGTACCGTTCGTCCCATTCCTCGCCGTATCGCGTCAACCACTCGCGGTACTCATCCTGAAACGTCTGCTTCTGGTGGTGCTCGGGCTGTCGGCGAATGTATTCCCGAACGGCCTCCAGGTGGTCGTCACTCATCGAGAACGCCCCATAGCCAGCCTGCCACTGGAATTTCGCAACACTCTCCGGCCGCTGGTTCACCCACGCCGACGACGCCTTTTTCACACCCGCCATCGCGTCCGCAATCGTCACCGTTCGGGACAGGCGGAACAGCAGGTGAACGTGGTCTGTTACACCGCCGACGAGTAGCGACTGGCTTCCGCCCTGGTTGACGAGACCGCCGAGGACGCGGAACAACTCCTCCCGCCACGGGTCGAGGATGGTCGGCTCGCGGTGTTTGGTCGAGAAGATGGCGTGGACGTACATCGCCCCGAAGGATTGCGGCACGGCACGTCTCCTCTCGGATTGAACGACCCCGTTGGGGTCGGGGTGGTGTGTGACTCGTGTCCCCAGGGTGTCGGTGCCTCGCACCTCAACCCTGGGCTGTGAGAACGACCCCGTTGGGGTCGAACGCGGTTCACCCCAAATACGCCGCTTCACTCGCCCGGCGGTAGGTGCCGTCCAGATCGACCGACACCGATTCATCGTTGGACAACCACAACCGCATCGCCGGCAGCGGTTCGCCCACTGCCAACGGCCGACGCCACACGGCCAACATCCGCCCGCCGGTCGGCACCGGCCCGCCCACCCGATACCCCACCGCGAACGGGGTCGGCAGCGGCGGTTGCGTAACCCCGAGTTCGACGGCGATGCGGTCGGCGAAGGAAAACGCCAGCGGTTTGCGGTGAACGTCCACCAGTAGCAGGTGAACCCCTCGCAGCAGGTAGCCGGAATACGCCCCGGTGTACGCCGCCTGCGCGGAGTGTCGGTCTTTGTTTCGCGGCGACACCAGCTCGATCGCCGCCACCAATCGCCCTGCTCTCTCCACCATCAGTGCCGTGTCGGGGTTGATGGTCGCCACCGCCACTTCCTCGTCGGGTTCCAGGTCGGCATCCCCTCCGCTCCCTGGCGGTCGCGGCTCGTCCGTCGGCCAATCTCGCACGCCCACGTCGGGCCGGCTGTCATCGGGGGCACCGATGGCGAACGTCGGGGTGGTGCCGATGTACGCGCGGTATCCCGCCGGCAGTGCCGCCTTCAGTGCGTACAGCAGCTCCACCATCCACACCTGGTGGACGCCCTCCCAGCCCGACAGTTCGGCCCAGTCGTGCAGTGGCATGTGAAACACCGGAAGGGGCGATGGGTGAGATTATACCACCAGCCTCGCCCGGCCTGGTAAAGCGGCGGCCCGCCCACCCGAGCCCCGACCGCGGTAGGTGCCGATCAAGCGTTACGGCCCGACGGCCGCGAAGATGGCGTCGATCAACTCTTCGGCGCGGAACGGCTTCCGCAAGAACCCCTGCAACCCCATGCCGTTCAGCCCGGCGGTGGCTTCGTCGGCCGAGAACCCGCTCATCAGCACCACCCGCACGGCCGGGTTGAACTGCCGCAGGCGGCGGAAGGTGGTGCCGCCGTCCTGGTGCGGCATGGTCAGGTCGCACAGCACCAGATCGACCTCCGGCCGGCGGGCGCGGTACTCGGCCTCCCCCGCACGCCCGTCCGGGGACAGCGCCACGGCGAACCCGTGCCGCTCCAGCACCTTGCGGATGAACACGCGGATGTCCTCCTCGTCGTCGATCACGAGCACCGTCCGCCCGCGGCCGGTGGCGACCGCCAGCCCGCGGTCGTCGGCGTCGCGCGCCAGCACCTGCTCGCTGGTCGGCAGCAGCACCTTGAACGTGGTGCCGCGGCCCACCTCGGAGTACACCTTGATCGCCCCCTGGTGCCCGCGGATGATCCCCTGGATGGCGCTCAGCCCCAGCCCGCGGCCCATCGGCTTGGTGGTGTAGAACGGCTCGAACATGCGGGCGGCGGTGTCGGCCGACATGCCGCACCCGGTGTCCGACACTTCTAAATAGGCGTACCGGCCGGGGGTCAGGTGTGCCGCCCCCAGGTCGGTCAGGTACTTGGCGTCGGCGTCGACCACCCCGGTGGCCACCGAGATGACCCCGCTGCGGTCGCCGACGGCGTCGGACGCGTTGGTGATCAGGTTGAGCACCACCTGGCGGATCTGCGTGGTGTCGCAGGTGACGGTCGGCTGGTCGGTGGTCGTCATCAGCCGCAGCACCGCCTTCTTGCTGATGCTCGCTTGCAGCAGTTGGGCCATCTCCTCCACCAGCTTGTTCAGGCTCACCGGCCGCACCTGGAACTGCCCCTTGCCGGCGTAGGCGAGCATCTGCTTGCACAGGTCGGCGGCGCGGCCGGCGGCCGTCTCGATGTGCGTTAAATAGCTGGGCAGGGCGGCCCCGCGGCCGGCGGACAACTCCAGGTTGGCCAGGGAGGCGTACCCGAGCATGGTGGTGAGCAGGTTGTTGAAGTCGTGGGCGATGCCGCCGGCCAGCACGCCGAGCGACTCCAATTTCAGCGACTCGTACAGCCGCTGCTCGGCCTTCCGCCGGTCCTCCTCCGCCTTCCGCCGCTCGCTCAGGTCCAGGGCGATGCCGCCGGTGCTCACCTGCCCGTTGGACAGCGGGATGGGGAACTTGACCACCAGCCACGGCCGCACGGTGCCGTCCGCCGTGGGCACCTCTTCCACCACCTCCATCGGCCGGCCGGTCTCCCGCACGGTGCGGTCGTGTTCGGCGGTCACGTCGGCCACCTCTTTCGGCAGCACCTCGTGGTCGGTCTTGCCCAGCCACCGCTCGGCCCCCCCGAACAGTTCGGCCATCTTGCGGCTGACGAGTTGGGTGCGGCCGTCCGACCCCTTAATCCACGCCACCGCCGGGGTGTGCGTCATGAAGGCCTGGAGCCGCGCGGTCATCTGCTGGTGGTCCTCCAGCGCCGCCTTCTGGTCGGTGATGTCGGTGGTGATGCCCAGCGCCGAGCGGACGCTGCCGGCGGCGTCCGGTTCGGGGATCACCCGTGTGAGCAGCCAGCGCGTGCCGTCGCCGAACGCCCCGCGGTGTTCGAACTCGACCGGCACGGCGTCGGCGAACACGCCCGCCACCGCCGCCCACAGGCCGTCGGCCACCTCCGCCCGCACGCCCAGTTCGGTGAGCGTGCGGCCGACGATCTGCTCGGCCGGCCGGCCGACGTGCAAGGCCATCGCCTGATTCACGTACTGGAACCGGCGGTCGGGACCGATCCGCAGGATGTGCGCGGGGAGGTTGTCGAGAATCGCCTGGGCGCGGTGCGGCATGGGTTTCACGGCCCCGACTGACCGGCCGGTGCCGCAACTCGAGTTCGTGGGTGAGCGGACTGCGGCCGACCGGCCGGGAGTGCCCGCAATCAGAGAGCGTAAGCAGACACTACACGGGATTTTCCACGTGTCTTCGGATGACAGAAGAGTATTTCGCGCTGACTGTCGCGCACAGCCGGCATTTCCGTCGGCGTTCGCGGTCGGCTCTTACAATTCCGCCATGACTTTGTTGCGATACCTGCTGGTGCGGGCGGCTCGGGTGGCGGTGCTGCCGCTGCACGCTCGCATCCGCCGGTTCCTCCGGAGCTGCGACACCCCCGAGCGCGTGCAAACCGAACTGCTGCTGAACATCGTGCGGCGACAGGCCGGCACCGGCTTCGGGAAGGATCACGGGTTCGCCGGCATCCGCACCGTCGCCGACTTCCGCACGCGAGTGCCGGTTGCCCCCTACGAGCGGCTGGCCCCGTACATCGAGCGGGTGAAGGCCGGCGACACGAACGCCCTGCTCGCCGACGACACCGTTCGGTTGTTCGCGCTCACCAGCGGCACCACCGCCGCCCGCAAGTTCATCCCCATCACCGACCGCTACCTGGCCGACTACAAGCGGGCGTGGGGCATGTGGGGGCTGCGGGCGTACCGCGATCACCGCCCGCGGGATCTGGCGTTGCGGCCGATCATCCAGATGGGCGGCGACCCGGACGAGTTCCGCACGCCGGGCGGCATCCCGTGCGGCAATCTGAGCGGGTACACCGCCCTCGTGCAGCAGCGGATCGCCCGCCGGCAGTACGTCGTGCCGCCCGAGTGCGGGAAGATTCCCGACCCCCTCGCCCGGTATTATGTCGCCGTGCGTGCAGCCCTCGGCAAGCCGGTATCACTGTTCACCGCCGCGAACCCGAGCACGCTGCTCACCATCGCCCGCACCCTCGATTCACAACGCGAGCGGCTGTTGAAAGACTTGCACGACGGCACGCTGAACGCCGACCTTCACCTGCCCGCTGACACTCGGCTGTCACTGGCCGGGCGGTGGACGCCGAACCCGCAGGCCGCACGCCTGCTCTCCGCCACCGCCGACAAACTCGGCCGGCTGTTCCCCCGCGACGTGTGGCCCTCCGACACCACACTTGTGGGGACGTGGACGGGTGGCAGCATGGGGCCATACCTGCGGCAACTGCCGAAGTTCTACGGCGACGTGCCGGTGCGCGACCTGGGGCTGATCGCCAGCGAGGGGCGGTTCACCATCCCGTTCGAGAACGGCACCCCGTCCGGCGTACTCGACATCTGGAGCCACTACTTCGAGTTCATCCCGGAGTCGGAAATCGACTCCTCGCAGCCGGTTGCACTCGGCGCCCACGAGTTGACCCTCGGCGGCAGCTACTACCTCGTGCCGACGACCGTCGCCGGGCTGTACCGCTACCACATCTCGGATTTGATCCGCGTGACCGGGTTCGTCGGCCGCACCCCGCTCGTGGAGTTTCTCGGCAAGGGGCACCGCTTCAGCAACCTGACCGGCGAGAAGTTGAGCGAGCATCATGTGACGCAAGCAATGGAGCGCGCCGCCGCGGCGACCGGCTACCACCCGACCGCCTACGGCGTGGCCCCCGTGTGGGACGACGCCAAGCCGTTCTACGCCGTGTTCCTTGAAGAGCCGGACGCGACCGACGGTGTGGGGGCGTTTTTGAAAGTGTTCGACGCGGAGTTGCAGAAGCAGAACAGCGAGTACGAGGCGAAGCGACAGGGCGGGCGGCTGGGCGTGTTGAAGGCGGCGGTGATCCCGGCCGGCCGCTGGGCGAGGTGGGACGCCGAGCGGTTGGCGAAGTCGGGCGGCTCGCCGGAGCAGTACAAGCGGCCCGCTCTGGTGGGCGAGTTGAGTTTTGCGGACACGATGGGCGTGGTGCGGTGGGTGGAGTAGCCAAGCGATGACGAGCCGCGACCGCCAGGGAGCGGGTGAGACAATTCCAAGCGATGACGAGCCGCGACCGCCAGGGAGCGGGTGAGACAATTCCAAGCGATGAC
>JANNVG010001282.1:0-3723 GCA_031414395.1 Fimbriiglobus sp. | reverse complement strand
GTTGGCCGCGTCGCCGCCCCCGGCCCCCCCCCCCCCCCCCCCCGCTCGCCCGTCACCCTCTGCGACACCGTTCCGAGCAGTACTTCACTTCGGCCCACACCTTCGCCCACTTCTTCCGCCACGCGAACGGCCGCCCGCATCGCACGCACGGCTTCGTCGGCAGGTCGGCCTTCTTCGGCTTCTTGTCGGGCATGGTGTCACCTATAAACCCGACGCGCGAGCGCGGGGCCGCGAGCCAGTGCGGATTCCTGTTAGCCCGACGCGCGAGCGAGGGGCCAGTGGCTTCGCGGACAGGATCGGGAGCGTTGCCGTGCGGAAACTTGTTAGCCCGACGCGCAAGCGAGGGGCCAGTGGCTTCGCGGACCGATTCGGAACTGTCGCCTTTCTTTCGCTCCGCGAAAGTCTGCCCGCACTTTCGCGGAGCGAAAGGCGACTGTCTCCGAGCCGTGAACTCAACACCCGTCGCGGCCAAGCCCCACGCCCCTCGCTCGCGCGTCGGGCTAACAGGTCGTCGGCCGCGTGTCGCTCATCGACATTCCGTTGCGTGGTTCGCCCGGAGCCACAATCACCGCTTCACCCCGCTCAGGCTTTCCAGCGCCAGCAGCAGCGCTTGCGTGCCTTTCCTCCCGTACCCCTGGGCGCGGACGGCTTCGTAGAGCTGCTTCGCCAGCCCGACGCCGGGAAGCGATAGGTTCATCTTCTCCGCTTCGGCCAGCGCGATGCCCAGGTCTTTGATGAAGTGCTCGACGTAGAACCCCGGCTCGAAGTCGCGGCGGAGCATCCGCGGGGCGAGCACCTCCAGCGCCTTGCTGCCCGCCGCCCCCACGCTCACGCTCTTCAGCACCGTCTCCATGCTCAGCCCCGCCTTGTGCCCGTACAGCATCGCCTCGCACACCGCGATCATGTTCGACGAGATCAGAATCTGGTTCACCATCTTCGTGTGCTGACCCGCCCCCGCCGGCCCCTGGTGCACGATGGTCTTTCCCATCGCCTCGAACACCGGCGACACCGCGTCCACCGCCGCCTTGTCGCCGCCGATCATGATGCTGAGCGCGGCGTTCTTCGCCCCCACGTCGCCCCCGCTCACCGGCGCGTCCAGGGCATGCACGCCCTTCGCCTTCGCCGCCGCGTAGATCTCCGCCGCCAGCCCCGGCTCGCTGGTCGTCATGTCCACCAGGATGGTGCCGGGCTTGCTGCCCGCGAGTGCCCCGTCGGCACCCAGGAATACCTCCCGCACGTCCTTCGGGAAGCCGACGATGGCGAACACCACGTCGCTGTTCTCGGCCACCGCCTTCGGCGTGTCGGCGAACGTCGCCCCC
Organism: Fimbriiglobus sp.; assembly: GCA_031414395.1. Classification (GTDB taxonomy): domain Bacteria; phylum Planctomycetota; class Planctomycetia; order Gemmatales; family Gemmataceae; genus JALHQU01. Next base: position 2,404 of record JANNVG010001282.1, on the reverse strand, counting down.
TTGTCCAGCAGCGGTTGGGCCTTGTCGCGGGTGCGGTTGAACACGGTCGCCGCGAACCCCTTCGTCATGGCGTGTTCGCACATCCAGCGGCCCATCACACCAGTGCCGATCCACCCGATGCGGGTCTTTCCGGGGGTGGTGGTCGGGATTTCCATTGTGGCGGTCTCTCCGGTCGAATAAGTTAGGCCGGTTCAGGTTTCGTGTGGGATCGGTGAGCGCCGGAGGGCCGATGCTGTGAACACCACCCGCGCACCTGCCACCCATGCTACGCCCACCCCGATGAACCGTCACCCGACCGACGTTCCCTGTCTCGCCGCCCCGGTGGTGCTCGTCCACGGCATCAGCGGGTTCGACCGCGTGTTCCGGATGAAGCGGCCGGGCAAGGAGTTCTTCCCCGGCGTGCGTCCACACCTGGAAGCGGCCGGCAACCGCGTGCTCATGCCGCGAGTGAGTGCGACCGCCGGCATCGCCACCCGCGCCACCGAGCTGGCCGCGTTCATCCGCCGCGAGGTGGGCACGGCGAAGGTTCACGTCATCGGGCACAGTATGGGCGGGTTGGATGCGCGCTACGCCGTCAGCCGGCTGGGGCTGGACTCGCAGGTGCTGTCGCTCACTACCATCGGCTGTCCGCACCGCGGGAGTGCGTTCGCCGACTGGAGCGTGGACCGCTTCGCCCGCTTCTTCCACCCGATGTTCCGGGCGATGGGCATTCCCGACGACGCCTTCTTCGACCTGATGACCGAGAGCTGCCAGCGGTTCAACGAGCAGACGCCGAACGCGCCGGGCGTGCGGTACTTCAGCGTGGCCGGGGTGATCGAGAAGCCGTGGCTGGCGCACGGGTGGAAACTGCCCAACCGCATCGTGGGTCAAGTTGAAGGGCCGAACGACGGGGTGGTGAGCGTGGCCAGCGCGACGTGGGGCGAGAGCACGGCCATCTGGCGGGGCGATCACTTGAACCTGGTGAACTGGCCGAACAAGCGGATGCGGAAGGCCGGCGAGTGGCCCGACCGCGCCGGCGAGTACGCCGCACTGTTGGGGCAACTGAAGCAGGCGGGGTTTTGAAGCGCCCGACCGTTGGGTGAGGCAGGAAGCAGCCACGGATGGCACGGACGGTCACGGATCCGAGCCGGGGAAGCAATGATCTCCTGTCCTCGGCACTGATCCGTTCCTTCCGTGCCATCCGTGGCTGATTTTCATCCCGCGCATTCGCATTCGCACTTCGCCTTCCCACGTCGGCGTTTCCTCCGCTACACTTGCCGCCCCTCGCCCCCGGTCACGGACATGACCCCGCCGCGCCGTTCGCTGCTGTACCGACTGCGCCTCGTGTGGGTGTTCCTGCTCGGGCTGATCGCATTTGATGTCGTCATCCGGGTGAACAGCGGCACGTGGGAACGGCACTCGCCGGACGGGTACGTGGAGCGGGTGAGCGGGTGTGCGGCCGAACGGCGAGACGTGGTGTTCGTCGGCGGGTCGCCGGTGGCCGAAGGGATCAACCCGGCGGTGATCGGGAGCGTGAACTGGCGGGGCGAGGAGTTGGCGAACGTGTACGCCGTCGGGCTGAGCGGCGGCACCACATCGGACGTGTACTTCGGCACCATCCACGCCTGCCCGCGCCCGCCGAAGGTGCTGGTGTACGGCATCACCGCGAGCGACATCAACGACAGCCGGCACGAGCCGCACGGGGCGAACTCGCTGCTGACGCTGGACGACGTGCGCGACTGGGAACACACCCGCCCCGACGCCGCCGAGTGGGTGACGCGGCACTACTGGCAGGGCCGGCTGGGCGAGGCGTGGGGGGCGTGGCGATACCGGCACGGGCTGAAAATGTGGGCGGCAACGGCGGCGGACGGCGTGAGTCCGGGGTGTTGCCCGGAGACGGTGAGTGAAGCCAAGCGACTCCGCAAGATCGGCGACGACATCGCCAGCCAGCGGGGATACGCGCCGACGCAGTGGTTCGCCGGCCGGCGGTACGACCACATGAAACAGGGCGGGTGGGAGCAACCGCCGTTCGAGTACCTGCACCGGTACCGCACCGGCTCGCACCTGAAGTACCTGCACCGGCTGATCGACTGGTGCGAGGCGAACGGCGTGGCGGTGGTGCTCATCGACATGCCGACGACGGCCGACTTGGAGGCACGCCACCCGGCCGAGTTCGCCGAGTACCGTGTGCGGTTGGGCGAAGTGGAAACCGGCCGCGGCGTGACCGTGCTGCGGGCCACCCGCGAGGCGGTGGGGATGACCGACCAACACTTCGCCGACCTGATCCACCCGAACGCGGCCGGCGCGACGGTGCTGAGCGAGTGGGTGAAGCGGGAGCTGGAGCGGCTGGGAGAAGTTCCAAAACCTACCCCCCCCGGCCCCCCCTCCCTGGGAGGGAAGGGGGGAGGTGAAGTGTCTGAATCCC
>JANNVG010001281.1:0-5217 GCA_031414395.1 Fimbriiglobus sp. | reverse complement strand
CCCGCTCGCGGAGCGAGCAGAGCACTTCAGCGCATAAAAAAACCGAGAGCGTAGTGTCGGGAGCTGTCGCCCACTCAGCCCCGACATCTCTACGCTCTCGGCAGCGACCGACGTTGCCGTCGATCACACTGGTAATTTACCCGCGGGCTGTGCTAGCCACAAGCGACTGCGTCCGGAATTGATGAGTCTGTTCTCATCTACCGCCCAGAATTCGGACAGAGCGCGTTCCAGCCGGCCGGGTACGGCGGCACTTCTTTCGGCTTGTCGGGCCGGGGGATCGGCCTCGGTTCGTCGGCTAACGGTATGCAGTCGATGGGTTTGCGCGCGACGGGCACCCGGCGGGCGGAGTCCGTCAGGATGCCGATCAGTTGCTGCACCACGGCAGGGTGGTTCGGCAGGTGGGGGTGGCCGACTTCCGGAATTGTGAGTGAGTAGGCAGTGGACAGCCGTGGCGACTCGGGCCAGAGCCGTGACCGCAGCACGCTAGTCGGGTAGCTCGCGTCCTCGGCGTTCTCGCTCGTCTCGCCGACCGGATCCAGGTAGACCACAGCGTCGAGCGGGATGCCGTCGGTCGTCACCCGGCACGCGAGTTGTTGCAACTGCCCCGCTGCCGTGCCCTGGCCGACGAGCACGAAGCGGTTGTCCGGGTCGTCGCGCCGCAGGCGGTGCAGCTCCTTGTAGTACCACTCCTGATCCAACTGCTGGGCGTAGTACACCTTCGGGAACCCGGCCTGATGGATGCTGCACTCCAGCTCCTTCAGGTGGCCCACGTCGAACACGTCCGACCCGTTCATGAGGAACACATACACCTTCGCCCGCGCCGGGGCGATCACCTGCACGTCCTCGATGGGCCGCAGGCAGTCTTGCGGGGCGGTAGTGCAGTTGCGGATGCAGCCGACCGCGCCGAGCGCGACCGCCACCCCGCCGAGCAGCAACAGTTTCTTCGCCAACATGCCCGATCCCCCAGGACGACGTGGGTTCGTCTGCCCGTGAAGATCGGCCAGCTTGCCCGGTCGAATCGAGGAAACCTATTCTTCCGGGTCGAACAATTCTGCCGAGTGTGACGGCGAGGCAAGATGGGGAATACGGAAGGCACTCGCAACAGGAGGAACGCGGATGACGCGGAAAAAAGCAGGGATGAAGAGGATCAGACACGACCTGTTCTGATCCTCTTCATCCCTGCCTTCTCCGTGTCATCCGTGTTCTGTTTGAATTGGTCCTTGGGCGACGCAGACTGTCACCACCGCCCGCGTCTTCACCGACTCGATTTCCTTGAAGCACAGCACCAGGGCGTCTCGCGCCAACTGGCCCGACAGCAGTGCCGGCATTTCGCCACTCTTCACCGCGTCCACGGCCGTCTGAATCTCCGTGGTGAACGCCGCGATCGGGTCGCCGTCGCCGAGCTTCGGCTGCTCGCTCGTGCCGTCGGCGTGGAACACCGTCAGCGGCGTGCCCCCGCTGCTGTACGCCAGCGTCCCCGTCTCGAAGTACAACTCGAAGCCGTGGACGAACGGCCGCCCTTTCGTGGCCACCGCCCCGCTGCTGCACGACAGCGCCGGCCCGCCGGGGCCGTAGTGGTAGTTGGTGGTCAGGTAATCGACGCTGCCGTTACTGACGACTCCGCTCGCGCTCACCGCCTTCGGCACGCCGGCGATCAGCCCGATGAAGTGCGTGTCGTGGATGTGCAGGTCCACCGCCGGCCCGCCGGTGGCGTCGGCGTCACCAATCGCGGCACTCCAGTCGGGCTTGGCGATCACGCGGGTGAGGTGCCCGCCGAGCAGCTTGCCGTACTTCGCACTTCGCACCACTTCGTATACGAACGCGAACTCCGGGAAGAACGGCAGCACGTGGGCCACCATCAGCAGCTTGCCGGCAGCTTTCGCCGCGGCCACCATCGCATCCGCGTCGGCGGTCGTGAGGGCGATGGCCTTTTCGACCAGCACGTGCTTGCCGGCCTTCAGCGCGGCCAGTGCCATCGGCGTGTGCTGGTCCGTCACGGTGCAGATGTCGATCAGGTCGAGTTCCGGGTCGGCGAGCATGTCGTCGAACGTGGCGTACTTCTTCACCCCGCTCAGGTCCATCATCGCACCCGGCGGGCCGAAGTTGCCGCGGATGCTCCGCCAGTCGCCGGACAGCTTCACCGGGTCGCGGCTGCACACCGCCGACACTGTCGCCCCGCTCACCTTCTGCGCGGCGAGGTAGTGGATGTACCCCATGAACCCCAGCCCGACGACGCCAATGCGAACCATGACCCGCCCTCTGTGCGTGTGCGGAAATCCTATGGGATCGCCGGGTGTGCCGCTGGAATGAAGCAGCACCCCACCCGTCGGGTTCACTCGGCGAACCCGGCGGGTGGTAGGATGCCGACTTCCAGTGACACTCCCCGCCTTCCGACCCATCTTGACTCGCCCGCCGTCCCCACGGTATTCCCCGCCCTCTGCCGCCCGGAGGGTTTCCCGATGCCGGTTCGTTTGGCCGTGTTCGCTGGTCTGGTTCTCGTCACCCCGCTGTTCGCCCAGAGCGTGAAGCTGTCCGAACAGCTCAAGCCCGGCGAGCACTTCAGCTACGAGTTGACACTCAAGCTCGACGGCAACATGAAGTTGCTCGACCGCGAGGGGCGGCTGAAGACGCTGCCGATGACCGGCGAAGCGGGCATCAAGTTCGTCGAGCGGGTGGAGTCGCCGGACGCAGCAGGCGGGGCCGGCAAGGTGGTGCGGTTCTACACCGAGGCGAAAGCGGCGAACACGTTCGGCGGGGAACAGAGCAAGCGCGAACTGACCGCCGACCGCCGCCTGACGGTGGCCGTGCGGACTGAAACCGAAACGCTGCACATCTGCCCGAACGGGCCGTTCACGCGGAACGAACTCGACCTCGTCGGGGACCACTTCGACACGCTGTCGCTGCCGCTGTTGCTGCCGAACAAAGAGGTGAAGGCGGGCGACACGTGGGCCGTGTCGGACTCGGGTTGCCAGCACGCCTTGCAGTTCGACGGGCTGACCAAGAACGCCCTGAAAGGCACGCTGACGGGCGTGAAAGACGGCGTGGCCACGTTCACCATCGACGGCACCGCCGAGGGGATGGAGATGGCCGCCGGCGTGAAGGCGAGCGTGACCGCCACCGGCACCTACGACGTGGCCAACGGGCGGTTCACCGGGCTGGAGTGGGAGCAGACGGACGACCGCGAGAGCGGGCCGGCGTCGCCGGCGACGGACGTGAAGGTGAAGTGGACGGTGAAGCGGGCGGTGTTGGCCGACGAGCCGAAGGAACTATCTGCCGACGCGCGGGCGAAGGTGCCGGCCGAGAAGGTGCCGGCCGAGATGACCCGCCTGCGACACACGCCCGGCAAGTATTCGCTCACCTACCCGCGGGAGTGGGTGACGGTGGGCAGCACGCCCGACCACTTCGTGCTGCGTCTGATCTCCGGCGGCGAGCCGACCGCGCAGGCGACGGTGAGCGTGTGGAAGAAGGCGGGTGCGGGCGAGCACGCGACGGCCGCCGACTTCAAGGACATGATCGCCCGCGTGCCGGGGTGGGTGGCGAGCGAAGCGTTGTCGGACGGCGAGGTGAAGGCCGAAGGCAAGTGGGTGTACCGCTGGAGCGGGAAGGGCAAGCAGGACGGGAACGCGGTGGTACAGACGTTCTACCTGATCGCCGCGCCGAGCGGCGAGCAACTGACGGTGATGCTGCTGAGCGCGCCGGACAAGGCGGCGAAGCTGGCCGACCGTGAGAAGGAGTTGGTGGACGGGATCACGTTCCCGGAGAAGAAGTGACAATCCGGGCGAACCCGGCCCGCGAGGGCCGCGGGTGCGAAGTGAAAAGCGGCCACGGATGACACCGATCGCACGGATCGAGACCGAAGGCAAGAAGACATTTTTTCTCTGTTCTGAATCCGTGTCGTCTGTGCCATCCGTGGCGGTCTGGTGTTCGCACTCGCGGGCCGGGTTCGCCCGGATTGTGTGCCATACTCCTTCATGACGTGGCTCCGCCTGCTGCCGTTCCCGCTGCTCGCCCTCGGCGTGGTGATCGCCCTGCCGAGCATATTCCCGCCGAAGGACTTCACCGAATATTGGAGCGCCGCCCGCGTGCTGGCCACCGGCGGCGACCCGTACAACGGGGCCGAACTGCTGCCCGTGCAGCGCGAGGCGCTGGACAAGCCGGGGCTGACGCAAGCCGTCAGCTTGTGGACCCCGCCGTGGACGCTGCCGCTGTACGCCCCGCTCGGTTGGCTGCCCTACCACGTCGCCCGCTGGGTCTGGCTGTTCGCCCAACTGTCGCTGCTGTTCACGTCCGTTGAACTGCTCCGCCGCACCTACGGCATCCCGGACAAGTGGTGGTTCGTGCCGCAGCTGGTTGCGTTCGCCTTCGCCCCGACGTTCTGGATGGCCCACTACGGGCAGAACACCGGGCTGCTGCTGCTCGGCCTCGCGGGCTTCCTGCACTTCCGCAACACCCGCCCCACGCTCGCCGGCTGCTTCGCGGCGCTGCTGGCCATCAAGCCGCACCTGCTGGCGGTGGTCGGCGTGCTCATCGTGCTGGACGTGTTCCGCGATCGGGGGTGGCGGGTGCTGCTCGGCGGGGTGGTGATGTTAGCACTCGGATCGCTGGTCGCGGTCGCGTTCAGCGCCCACATCTTCCAGCACTTCATCGACGCCGCCGCCCGACCCGCCACGCCCGAAACGGTGCCGCTGAAAGACTGGCACGTCCCGCTCATCGCGTTCGACTTGCGGCACCTGATCGCCCCGGACACGTTCGCCGTGCAGTTCGTGCCGTGTGCGGTGGCGTGCCTGCTCATGGCCGTTCACCGGCTGCTGCGGTGGAAGGCGTGGGACTGGACCGAGCAACTGCCGGCGGCGGTGCTGGTGAGCTGCCTGTTCGCCCCGTATGGCGGGTGGATGTTCGACCTGGTCGTGCTGCTGGTGCCGGCGGTGCAACTGGTGGCACGGGCACGCGGCATGGTCGGCAGGGCGGTGGTGGCGGGCGTGGTGCTGCTGAACGTGATCGCCATTCGCCCGCTGAACCTGGAAGACTTCGGCTGGTACGCGGTGGCGACGGGCGTGCTGTGGGTGGCGGGGATGATGTGCGGGAACAAAGCGGCACGCGGATGACGCGGACGGGCGCGGATCAACGCGGATGAAGACAGAAGAGATTTCACCGCCGAGGGCACAAGAGGGCACGAGAGTAGAGCCGGGAGAGTTTGGAAGAGATGGTTTACGCCTC
>JANNVG010001280.1:0-2977 GCA_031414395.1 Fimbriiglobus sp. | reverse complement strand
GGGCGGGCGTAATTTTTTCGAGGTTGCTGATGGGTAGCTTGAGCGTCTTCTGTCTTGTCTTCGCCGCGTGAATCGCGAGCGCCAACCGCTTCGGGCGCTCGCTATGCTCGCGGCGAAGACAACATGCTTGGCCCCCTTGAACACCCCCTCTCCGCCGCGGAGTGGGCGCCGGGGGGTGAGGTCTCCATCCTTCGGCGGTACAATAACTTGGTGCAGGAACGGCGGCAGTCAACGCAATCGTGCCAGCCGGTGCGCTTTTCGCGCAAATGCGGAGCGGCCGGCGGCGAAACACTGTCGTGCGGTCGGATTCGGCCGGATTGGTTTCCCGGAGGGGCGTCGAGATGAAATACACCTACCGATCCGGGCAGCGACCGCTCGACGGCTACACCCTCAAACGGGGCGTCGGCCAGGGCGGGTTCGGCGAGGTGTACTTCGCCGTGTCCGACGGCGGCAAAGAGGTGGCCCTCAAGTTGCTCAAGGGCCACTCGGACGTGGAGATGCGGGGCGTCGCCAACTGCGTCAACATGAAGCACCCGAACCTGGTCCATGTGTACGACCTGCGGGAAGACGCTCAGGGCGACAAGTGGCTGGTGATGGAGTACGTGCTCGGCGAGAGCATGTCGGCCGTGCTCAACCGCCACCCGCACGGGCTGCCGCTGACGCTGGTGGGCGAGTGGTTCGCGGCGCTGGCCCGTGCCGTCGCCCACCTGCACGACCGCGGGGTGGTCCACCGCGACCTGAAACCGGCCAACGTGTTCATCGAAGCCGGCACGCTGAAGGTGGGCGACTACGGGCTGTGCAAGAGTATCAGCGTTTCGCAGAAGCAGACCCGCACCGTCGGCACCGTTCACTACATGGCGCCGGAAGTGAGCACGGGCAACTACAAGCAGCACATCGACATCTACGCCTGCGGGGTGATGCTGCACGAGATGCTGACCGGCAAGCTGCCGTTCGACGGGGAGAGCGACGGCGAAATCCTGATGAAGCACCTGACCGCCACGCCCGACCTGAGCGTCGTGCCGGCCGAGTTCCGCCCGGTGCTGGCCAAGGCGCTCGACAAGAACCCGATCAAGCGGTACGCGTCGATCAACGACATGGCGAAGGCGGTGGAAGACGCACTGGCGAAGGCGGCCCCGCCGGTGGGCGTGCCGATTGCGACCGTGGCCGCGACCGCCGTGCCGAAGGGAATGCCGATTCTGGCGGCGGTAAAGGCGGCCGAACCGCCCCCGCTGCCGGTCACGCAGCCGGCCCGAGCGGTGGCCGTGGCCGACCCGCCGCGGGCGAAGCCGGTGCCGCCCGCGCCGGTGAAGGCGGACAACACCCCCCTGCCGCTCGCCAAGCCGGTCACGTGGCGGGATAAGGTGGTGGGCGGGTTGGGCGGAATGCTGGCCGCCCCGCTCGTGGTGGCCCTGGGCGTGGTGCCCTACGCCCTGGTGGTGAACGGCCTCGGCCAGTTCCCCACCTGGGACGCCCTATTCCCGCACGTGCTGAAGGTGTTCTTCGTCACCACCGCGGTGGTGTGGGCGGTGCTGCTCGGGTCGGCCGGGGCGAGTGCCGCGGGGCCGGACAGTTGGCGGCGACGGCTGACCCTCGGCGGGCTGGGACTGGGCGTCGGCGGGCTGGCCTACTGGCTGGGCGGGTGGGATCCGATGCACCCGGCGGCCGGGCCGGGGTCGGCCATCGATCCGGGCCTGTTCTGGGTGCTGTACTTCGGCGGGCTGCTGACGGCCGGGCGGTGGTGGAAGTCGGCCGCCCGCGACCGCAAAGACCGCTTCAGCCTGTTCCCGGTGTTCGCCGCCGCCTTCTGGGGGAGCGTGCTGTTGCTACTCAAGCTGTTCTGGCCGAGCCAGGACACCGGCTCGTGGGCGGAAGGGGTGGTGACGGCGGTGCTGGCGGTGGTGGCGGTGCAAGCGGTGTCCCCGTGGACGCCGGCGACCGACGCCAAGCGGTCGAAGAAGCTGCGGCTGCGGGCGGCGTAACGAGAGTTCCAGGTTCCAAGTTCCAGGTTCCAAGTTGGTGGAGTCTGGGACGGCCGACCTGACGACAGTGAGCCTGGGCGGTGCTGTACAACTTGGAACCTGGAAATTGGAACTTGGAACTTCCCATGAACTGCCACACCGACCGCCCCCGCCTCCGCGACCTCCGGGACGACCGGCGGGGCTATTACGCCCACCCGAAGCCGGCCCGCAAGGGGCACGTGGGCAAGGTGTTCGCCATCCTGGCCGTGGTGATGGTGGTGGGCGTCGTCACGTCTCGCATGGGCTGCCAGGCGGACGTGGCCAAGACGCTTCCGCCGAAGAAGCAACTGGCCTCGCTCAAGCCGAAAGACCTGCAACAGCAGACGGCCGAGTACGGCATCGAGGGCGGCGCGATCGTCGGCCGGGACGGGGTGGCAGCGGCGGCGGCGGCGGTGAACGAGCCGATCAACCTGACCGGCGAGCACCCCGAGCCGAAGGCGGAGGTGACGAACGCCGGGTTCGTGGTGCGGAAGGTGCGCAGCCCCCGCCCGCACGCACTCCCGGCCGGCCGCGACGACGCCATCCGCGAGGCCGAACAGGTGGCCCGCCTCACGCTAGAGAAAGAAGGGTATCTGCCGCCGGGCGCGAAGGACTGGAAGGTGAGCCACAACCCGAAAGGGGTGACCGAGATCCCGCTGTCCGAGTCGGCGCAGAAGGAATGGGAGGCCAAGAACCTGGGGGCGGTCCCCGGCTGGGTGGAGATCGACGAGGTGACGCTGACGCACGACACCGTGCGGGGCGAGCGGGCGAAGGACCGCGCCGCCCAGGCGGGCTTCTGGTTCGGCACCGCCTTCCTCGCCCTGCTCGCCGCCTACGGCTTCCTGCGGCTGGACATGTGGACGAAAGGCTACCTGACACTCGTACTCGGCGTCGTCGTCGGGGCCATCGTGGTGGCGGCGGTGGTCGTCCTCGGGCTGCTGGTGTTCTGATCGGGTGCCGACACGAGCCGCGACCGCCAG
>JANNVG010001279.1:0-1873 GCA_031414395.1 Fimbriiglobus sp. | reverse complement strand
CTTCACCCTGCCCCCTAGAACGTCGCCCCCCTCTACACCCGGACCACCTTCATCACCTCGTCGCCCAGGTGGTTGATCACCTTCACCGCGATCTGGCCGCCTTTCGGCCTGGCGAACGGACGGCTGGTGTCCGAGTTCAGCGTCGCCCACGCCTCCGCGTCGATCTCCGCCTTCAGCGTCGTCCGCAGCGCCCCGTAGGGGTCGGCTTGACCCAGGAAGTACGCCTGCCGCACGAAGAAGCTCTCGCCGTTGTAATCCGTGTCCACGAACCAGCAGGCGATCTCGCCCGTGTTGCTGCTCACCACCTCGCCCGTCTGCGGCTTGAACACGTCCACCCCCAGCACCTTCACCCGCACCTGACCGCCCTTCTCCGCCAGCACCTCAATGTCCGGCTCGCCGAACACCACGAACAGGTTGCCCTTGCCCGTGTTCTTCAGGTCGTCGGCCATGTGCAGGTCGGCGTTCATCCGCGCCTTCAGCACCGGGATCTTGCCCAGCTTGTCGAACTCGGTGGTGTGCGCCTCGTAGTTGAACGCGCACGCCACCACCACGTCGAACCCGGCCTCGCCCGCCTCGCGTGCCGCCGCCACCAGGTCCGCCCGCTGCACCGTGCCGAACTCCGGGCCGATGAACACCCCGGCCCTTCGTTCGGAAGTTTGAAGGGAGAAGGGTGAAGTGTGAATCCCAACCGCCTCCGTCTTCGATCCGCTCTTTTCACCCTTCCCCCTTCCCACTTCACTCTTCTGACTCACTTCACTCTTCTGCTCCAAATACCGCCCCACCCCGCACACGTACTTGCCCGGCCACGCCGTCAGCGACGTGAACGCGATCCGCCCTTCCTTGTGCGCCAGCTGCACCCCCGCCGTGCGGAGTTGCTCCAGAATCAGGGTGTCGAACCCCTTCACCTCCGCCGTCTGCCGACGCATCGGGTCGATCAGTTCGTCGTCCGCACCCACGGCCAGGGTGCGGTGCGGACTCAGGCTCTCGACGGTGAACAACCCGCTCACCCGCACCTTCTTGGCGTCCGCATACGGCTTGTCGTACAGGAACTCGAACTCCGCCTTGGCCGCGATGCTGGCGTCGATCTCGCGTTGCCGCCGGATGCGGGCGTCCCACCAGTCGGCGTGCAGCTTCTTCGCCTTCTCGCTCCACTTCGCCCCCGCCTCCCGCGGCACGCTCCACTCTTCCCACGTCATCGCCTGCTCTTCCCCCTTCACCCTTCCCACTTCACCCTTCAGCTCGGCCAGCTTCGGGCCGAGCGCCTGCTGCCACTTCTCCCAGATCACGTCGATCTCGGCGTTGTTGGCGATGCTCTTCAGGGTGACGTGCGGCACCCGCTCGTACACGAACCCGTGCTTGATGTTGCGAAACGTCGGCCGGCTGCTGGCGATGGTGCGGGTGACGTCCGCCTCCTTCACCTGCCCTTCCGGGCTGTCGGCCAGCAGGTAGTACGGGAACCGCCCGCCCATCAGCCGGGCGCGGGCGAGCGCCAGCGCCACCCGGCTCGTGTCGATGGTGATCCACCGCCGCCCCCACTGCTCGGCCACATACGCCGTGGTGCCCGACCCGCAGGTGGGATCGAGGACCAAGTCGCCGGGGTCGGTCGCCATCAGGATGCAGCGCTCGATAACGCGGGCGTTCGTTTCCACAACGTACCGCTTTTCCCCCGCATCAAACCCCCAACGCACATCATCCCAGACGTTGTTGACACCAATGACGGGATAGTCTGAAAGTAACCGTTCACGGCCTGTCGGACTCGGCTTGACCGGTGAGGCGTGTGGCGGCCATTCTCGGGCATGACTCGGCCGCCGTCCATCCCTGCTGACCTGTGGGACTCCTTCCCGCCCGCCGCCCGAGCGGTCATCGCCACCCA
>JANNVG010001278.1:0-1531 GCA_031414395.1 Fimbriiglobus sp. | reverse complement strand
TCCACACGGGTGAGGCCCTCGGTGGCATCGGGAACGTACTCGCCTGGACCTGGCATACGCCCATCTCCTGACTCCCACGAATCGGATAGTCAGGGTAGGCCGACCGGGGAGAAATGGCACTTGCGGTGCTACAGTCTCGATATAATTGCCTGATCACGGCCCGCCGGGGCTGAGGGGAACCCATGTCCGCGTGGAACTGCATGCCGGTGTTCGCCCTCGTGGTGGTCGGCGGTGCCGTCGGCTCGGCCCGCGGCGGCGACGCACCGTTCGCCATCCCGAAAGCAGTCCGCGGCCTGCTGACGACGTACTGCGGCGACTGCCACGGGGCGAAGGCGAGCGGGGGCGTGCGGCTCGACGGCCTGGAGGCGCTCAAGTTGAACGAGCGGCTCGACCTGCTGAACCGGGTGCAGGACCAACTGTTCTTCGGCATGATGCCGCCGGCGAAGGAGGACCAGCCGACCACGGCCGAGGCGAAGGTGCTGGCCGACTGGGTGCGGGCCGAGTTGCGGCAGCACAAGGCGTCGAAGCTGGACGACCGCCTGCCGTACCCGGACGCCGGCAACTACGTCGATCACACATCCCTGTTCGACGGGTCGAACAAGGAGAAGGCGTTCACCCCCGCCCGCCGCTGGCTGGTCAGCCCGCAGATCTTCGACGAGCGGGTGCTCGACGTGTTCGGGCTCGAAGGGAAGGACCGCGATAACTTGCGGCGGTCGGGCTTCTCCGGGGTGACGAACCCGTTCGTGCTGCCCGACCACTCCGGCGTGCGGTACTACGACCTGACCCAACTCGACGGCAGCCACCTGCTGGTCATGCTCACCAACGCCGAGTGGATCGCGTCCAAGCAACTTCAGGCCGCGCGGGTGAAGGCGGGCGACCCGAAGGCCACACCCGCCGACCCGAAAGACAAGTGGTCGCCGAAGACCACCCCCGCCGCGTTCGAGGCGATCGTCACCAAGCAGACCGACCCGACGGACGACGAGTTGAAGGCGGCCATCCACACGCAGTTCGACCTCGCGTTGCGGCGGAAGGCGACCGACGCCGAACTCGGGCGATACCTCACCCTGACGCGGGACGCCATCAAGGTGGCCGGGAACGCCGAGGGCCTGCGGCAGATGTTGAAGGCGGTGCTGCTGGAGTCCGAGTTCGTGTACCGGCTCGAGTTCGGGGAGGGCAAGTCCGACGAGTTCGGGCGGATGACGCTCTCCCCGCGGGAGGCGGCATTTGCCATCGCATACGCCCTCGGCGACCGCGGGCCCGACGCGCAACTGCTCAAGGCGGCCGAGGACGGCAAGCTGACCACGAAGGCCGACTACGAGCGGGAGGTCCGCCGCCTGCTCGCCGACGAGAACTACCTCCGCGGCCAGGTGGACAAGTCGTTGAACGGCATGCACATCAGCTCGCACATCACCAGCCACCCGAAACTGGTGCGGTTCTTCCGCGAGTTCTTCGGCTACCCCGGCGCCTTGAAAGTGTTCAAAGACAAACACCGAAGCGGCGGGTACTACATGGCATCGAGCGACCTCGGGCA
>JANNVG010001277.1:0-4254 GCA_031414395.1 Fimbriiglobus sp. | reverse complement strand
GGGGCTACCGCGCGCGGGTTGCGTCCCTCATGGGGGGGGGTTGCACCCACCCGCGCGGGCCGCCCCCCCGCCCCGCCCCGGGGTGGTTGTGGTTATACAACCCCCCCCCCCCGGGGGTCCGCGGCTCGTCGTCGGTGTTCGATCCCCGCTCCCTCGCGGTCGCGGCTCGTTGGTCACTCACTTCCCGCCGACAAGCTGCACCCGCGCCGGGCTGTCCTTCACCTCAGCGAGTTCGACCCGAAGCGGCGTCTTGCGTTCGTCCAGCTTCACGTGAACCGTCACCGTTCGCACGCCGGCCGTCAGTTCGAGCGGGATCTCCTTGTCCACCGTCAGCGGCGTTCCATCCAACCACAGTTGCAGGCCCGTGGTGTCCGGTACGCTCAGCTTCGCCTTGCCCGCGGTCGTCACGTCCAGTTGGAACCGCACCACCGCCTGATCCGGCCCCTGACCTATCTTCCACTTGGGCACGTCCTCCGTCGGCAAGTCGCCCTTCACACCCGAGTACACCGGCGCCCACTTCACTTCCTTGTCGGTCGCCACCGCCCCGACGCGATCCCGCGTGACGACCGTGAACAGCGGTTGCACCGGCAGCACGCCCTCCCACCGCCGCACCACCTTGCCCGGCTGCGCGAGGTAATCGCCTTTCCCCAATTCCGACAGGAACCGCACGAGGTCGAGGAACTCCTGATCGGTCAGTGAGTCCGTCAGCCCTTCGGGCATGAGTGATTTGCCCGGCTTCACGTCCGGCTTGTCGGCCTTCGGGATGCTGATCTCGCGGTCCTCGGCGTCGCGGATCACCAACTCCTGCTGGTTCTCGCGGACCTTCACGCCGCTGCGGGTCTGGCCGTCGCCGGTCTCCACCACCAGCGAGTTGTACCCTTCCTTCACCTTCGCGTTCGGGTTGAGCATCGACTCGATCAGGTAATCGACCTGGGCACTCGCCCCGATGCTGGTCATGTCCGGGCCGACCCGCCCGCCGGCCCCCGCCACGGCGTGACACTTCAGGCAGTTCATCTCCGCCCGTCGGTACACCTTCTCTCCGCGGGCCACGTCGCCCTTCGCCTTCACGTCGGCGAGCAGCGATTCCAGTTCGGCCTTCGTGGTGCCGCGCTTCGTCTCGGTCAGCTTGCCGGCTTTGCTCAGGGCGTCGATCAGCTTGGCGTCCGGCGCGGCGGTGGAGCGGGCCAGCCGCACGCCGGTCTTCGCCACGTCCGCTGACAACGGGGTGTCAGCGAGCGCCTTCGCCAACTCCGCCGCCCCGCCCTTGCGACCGAGGAACGCGGCGAACAGCGGTTCGGCATCGGCGGGCGACTTCGCGTCTTTCAACACCACCGCCGCGAGGGTGGCCCCTTTCGCCACGTCCGCCGACACCAGGGCGAGCAGCGCCACCCGGTTCAGGTCGAAGTTCTGTTTCGCCGACTGCTCCAGGAATGTGACCGCGTTCGGCCCGCCGAGGAGGGCGAGGGCGTCGAACGCGGCGGTGCGGTCTTCGCGGGTGCCATCCGTGGCCAGTTGTCCGGTGCTGGCCAGCGTCTCCAGGATTCGGCGGGCGTCCTCCACCTTCCACAAGCCCATCAGTCGGCAGGCGGCTTGTCGGCCGATCCCGGTGTCGTTGTTGATGAACTGCTTGAATCGCTCCCACTCGCCCTTCGGGAACGCCACCTTCCGCTCGCGGACCGTGCGCTCGAGCGCCACCAGCACCGTCGCCCGCGCCGCCGGGTCGCGGTCCGTGCGTTCGAGGAGGGGAACGATGTCGTTCGTGCCGGCCACCGCTGACAGAGTGAGAAGACACGCCCGTCGCTGGTCGTCGGTTAGTTTGCCCTTGTCGAGCAGGGTGAAGAGCGGCTTGCTCACGTCCCCTTCGCCGGCCGCTTGCAGGGCGAACACCAGCTTCTTCGGGTCGCCGCCGAAGTCGAACTTGCCGGCCTTCACGTCCGGCAGCCACTGGTCCTTCGTCTCGCGGAGGCTGAGCCAGATGGCGTAGTCGAGCCACTTGTCAGTCGGCTTGTCGAGGGCGGAGGCGATGACGGACGCCGACCCTTTCACCTTCGCCAGCGCTCGCACGGCTTCCAGGCGAACGCGGGGGTGGTCATCGTTCGCCCGCGGGGTGAGGATGGCGAGCGGGTCTTTCAACTCGCTCGCCCATTCACCGGCTACCCGACAAGCCGCGGCACGGGTGTTCGGCTCCGTGGACGTGAGCATCTTCTCCAACAACTTGCGGCTCGGCTGATCGACGGCTTGCGACACCCACAGCGATTCGAGCATTTGTCGGTCGCTGAACCCGCTTTCGAGTTGACGTGTGAGGACCTGCGCGAAATCCGCGGCGTGCTTCGCCTTCACCTCCCGCCTGGCATGATCGCGCGTCCAGTCCTCCGGATCGTTGAGCGCTCGTAGCAACTCCTCCACCTTCGCCCCGCTGATCTTCGGCTTGTCCACCAGCTTGCGGCCCTTCGCGGTGACCCGCCAGATGCGGCCGTGCGTGTGGTCGCGGCGCTCGTCGCGGAAGTCCACTTCGCCGTGCTGGATGATCGGGTTGTACCAGTCGGCGATGTAGATCGCGCCGTCCGGCCCCATCTTCACATCAATCGGCCGGAACGCCGGGTGCGTGCTCTTGATGACTTCCTTCTGCTCCTTCGACACGAACCCGCTACCGTCCTCCTGCAACACGTACCGGCACACGCGGTGCCCGCGGAAGTCGTTCGTGATCAGGTTCTGCTGCCAGTCGTCGGGCAGGTGCCGCCCGCTCACCACTTCGAGGCCGCAATACTTCGGCGAGCCGGGGTTCAGGCCGGGGAGGATGCGGGCGACATCGCGGGCGGTCACATACGCGGCACCGGGCACGACGTAGTTGATGCCGTCGCCTCCGGCCCCGTCGGTGGCGAACGTGGTGCCGTGCTTGTTCCAGGCTGTGCCCCAGGTGTTCACCCACCCGCGGGCGAACACTTCCAGCTTCTCGTTCTGTGGTTGGAACTGCCAGATGCCGCCGGCGTTCAACCGTCGCACGCCGTGGGGCGTCTCGATGTGGCTGTGGATGTAGATGCTCTGGCTCATGTAGAGCCGGCAGTCGGGTCCGGTGCGGAACGTGTGCAGGATGTGGTGCGTGTCTTCGGTGCCGAAGCCACTCAGCATGATGCGGCGCTTGGTCGCCTTGCCGGTCTTCGCGTCGGGTTCGCTGAAATGCACCATTTCGGTGCTGTCCGCCACCCACGCCCCGCCGTGCTGGTCCGGCTCCACCGCCGTGGGGATGAGCAGCCCGTCGGCGAACACGGTCGTCTTGTCGGCCTTGCCGTCGTTGTCGGTGTCTTCGAGGATCAACACTTTGTCGTTCGCCTTCTCGCCCGGCTTGATCTGCGGGTAGATCTCGCTCGCCGCCACCCACAGCCGGCCCTTGCTGTCGAAGTTCATCTGAATCGGCTTGGCCAGCAGAGGGTCGGCGGCGAACAGGTTCACCTCGAACCCGTCCGGCAGCACGAACGTCTTGCGCTCCAGCTCCGGGTCGGGGTCGGGCACCTTCGCATTCCGCTGCGCGAGCGCGAAAGACGTGGCAAGGAGGAAGGAGCAAGTGGCAAGGAAGCAGAGTCGGAGAGGCATGGGAGGGGGTTCCGGGGTGGGGTTATCCGATGAGCCGCAGGGTGAACGGGTAACGGTAGTCGTTGCCTTTGCCGGCGGCGATGCCGGCCAGAATGAGGAACACGATGTTGGCGATGCCGATCACCATCGAGGGGAGCACGGCCACCAACTCGCCGACGATCAGGCTGACGAGCGGCTCCTGGGTGGCAAGGTAGACGCCGAACCCGATGGCGGCACCGACGCCGAGGGCGAGTACGTTCAGCATCAGCACGGTGAGCAGGTGGTTCAGGCACTCGCGGGCGTGGCGGACGACGAACGGCGACTTCTGGCGGAACGCGATCAGGATAATGAGTGGGGCGAGGAACCCGAGCAGCAACACCCCCAGGTGGGCGAACATCGCCCACATCATGAACTCGGAGGTGATCTCGTACCCGTCCTCGTCGTACTTCGCCCGCCGCCCGCGGGGGTGGTAGTCGTCGTCGCGGTCGTCGCGGTCGTCGCGGTCGTCGTGGTCGTCGTCGTGGTCGTCGTCGCGGTCGTCGTCGCGGTCGTCGTCGTCACGCCGGCGGTCGGACCGCTTGGCCTGCTGGGGTGGCGGGGCCGGATCGGGTTCGAGCACTTCGGCGTCGTCGGGTTTGTCGTCGGGCATGGGCCTCACCTCGCCCCGGAGGGGCGACCGATGTT
>JANNVG010001276.1:0-2082 GCA_031414395.1 Fimbriiglobus sp. | reverse complement strand
GGGTGCGCGCGTGCTGCGCGTGCTGTGGGGGGAGGGTTTGCTGCGTTGGGGGTGGGACGGCGGTGACGGGGGGGGGGGTTTTTTTGTAGTGGAACCTTTTTTCGCCGCGTGCAGCGCGAGCGCCGGAAGCGGTTGGCGCTCGCGATGCTCGCGGCGAACACAAGAAACGTCTCCCCTTTGAACACCCGCTCCCCACGTTAGAGAGGGGGCCGGGGGGTGAGGTCCGATCAGCGTACTCGCGGCTACTTCTTCCTTTTCCGCGCCGTGTGCACGATGGTGGTCCGGCTGCCCTGCATCTTGTCGAGCGCTGCCATAACCTTCGGGCGGTCGCGGTACTTCTCGCGGATGGACGCCACCGGTCGGCCAGTTCGCCGTGCGATTTCGCGCGGATGTCCTGGCCGATGTCGGCGTCGCCGCCGGGAGCGGCCAAACGCGCCCCCGGCCCGTAGCCAATCAGTTGGACAGCACTGGGATGAGGTCTCCGAATGAAGTTCCTCGGCATCGTCGGGTTGGGCGTGTTGGCGGGCGTGGCGTTCGGGCTGGTGCAGCTCGGCATCACGGCGGCGGTGTTGGAGTTCGACCCGGCCGGCCTGCTCGTACACCCGCTCATCGGGCTGATTCTGGGCGTGGGGCTGGCGACGGCGGCGAGGGTGGGGCGTCGGCCGAAGCGGGCGGGGCGGTCGCTGGTCAAGCCGCTCGTGCTCCTCTTGGTGGCGATGGTGGTGTTCGCACTCGGGGCGGGGGTAGTCGGCTTCACCCTGGGTCGGGGTGGGAACGTGATGCTGCCGGCGGAGCTGAAGGAGCAAATCCCGGCGGCGAAGTGGGCGAATTATCAGGCGTGCGCGCTGGCGAATCAGGCGAGCTACAACGTGGCGTTCATCGGCGGGGGGATGCTGATCGCGTGGGTGTGGGTGAGCCGCAAGCGGCTGCACCCGAAGCAGGTGGCTCCCCTGTAGCCGGCCTCTGTGCGGCCGGCTACAGGCCTCTGTGAGGCCGGCTACAGGCCGACCGGCGGCACCTACTCCGTCGGCACGCACGCGGCCCAGAACACCCGCGGCGACGTGTCGTAGCGGAACACCCGCACGCTGCCGTCGGCCATTCCCACGCACACCCCGTCCGGGTGTATCGCGCCGGGCAACCGCGGGTCGCACGAGTTGCCGGAGCGGATGCGCTGGAGCGGCGTGGCGAAGTCCGGCGCCGCCGGGTCCGCGTTCGCCCACCCGAACCGCACCCGCACTTCGCCGTCGGTGAGCGGCAGCACGGGCGCCACCTGACCCGTACACCACAGGCCGGGCGGACGGGTCGGGGTGAGTGTGGCGAACGCCGGCATCTGCGGGCTGTAGAAGCCGACGCCCCACAGGGTGTACACCACTCCTTCGCTCGCCGTGTTGCACACCTGCGGGCGCTCGGTGAACAGGATTGTGTTGGACGTGTTGAGCGTGCCCCACTTCTGGTTCCACGGCGCCATCCCGTTGGCGACGTAGCTGCCGGTGGCGTAATAGCCGGTGCTGCCGTCGGGCAGTGTCACGGGGATGTCGCGGAGTTGATCGGCGGAGGTGTCGGACGGGCAGAGGAACGTCTTGTAGACCTGATTCGCATCGCCACCATCCTGCACACCTTTGTATTTGATGGCGTTGAAGGGAATCGCCACCGACGAATGGGCGTGGTATCGCTCAGCAGCGGATCTGTCGGAACGGTCAGGGCTGTAAAGCCGCCACGTCGATTCGAGGAATGGGATGAGCGTCCAGAACACCGACGGCAACCCGCGGCCGGTGGGCGAGCCGTCGCCCTGATCGACGAGCGGCGGCAATCGGTTGTTCGCGTCGGTGTAACCGAGCAAGCCTATGCTCAACTGCTTCAGGTTGTTCTGGCACGTCATCTGTGCCGCCTGTTGCCTCAACCGCACGACACCCGTGAGGACCAGCCCGGCGAGCAACAGCAGCACGCCGAGGGCGAGCAGCACCTGAACCCGCGCGGGAGCCGGACGGCGATGGGGTGGGGTCATGGTCGGTCCAGTCGTAGTCGTAGGGCGGGGCCCTCCGGCGGAGCCCCGGACACCCCCCCCACAACACAAAACCCCCG
>JANNVG010001275.1:0-4171 GCA_031414395.1 Fimbriiglobus sp. | reverse complement strand
GGGGCCGGCCATGTAGGTGATTGTTGGGGGTTATTTTGTGGCCCACCCGGCCCCCCCGGGCCGGGGGGTCAAAACTTGTGCCCCGCCCCCACCCGCGCCCTTTGCGGGCCGGGTTCGCCTGGATGATCGCCTCCACCTCCTCTGCCTCCGTCGCCGCGAGCGGTTCCGCGATTACATCCGCCTCCTGCGTGAAGCCGGTCAACCGCTCGACGACGGCATCGTGGCCGCGCTCGAAGCGACCACCGCCAGCCTCGGCCGGCGGAACATCGCCATCTTGCTGGTGCGCACGGGTCGCGCACGCAGTTACGGCGAGGCGTGGGGGCGGTTCGTCGGCCCGCTGTCGGCGAAGGTGATTCCCAAGTTGAAAATCCCGTTCGCCGAGACGACCGAGTTGGTCCGTGCCGCCGGCGGGGTGACGGTGCTGGCGCACCCGTCGGCCGACTTGAGCGAAACCGACTTCACCCGGATGAAAGAGGCGGGGTTGGGTGGCATCGAAGTGAAATTCCCGGCCGCCGGGGTCGGGCGAACGGCGGCGCTCGCGACGGTGGCAAGACGGCTCGGCTGGCTCACCACCGGCGGGTCGGACTGTCACGGGCCGGAGGGTCGGCCGGTCGGGGCGATCGGGGCGACGGCGGAGGAACTGCGGGCGGTGTGCGACGCGCCAGTTGATGAGGTGGCGCACTGAACACCCGCTGGCGCGGGCGGTACGGGCGGCAACCGGCGGCGACGGCGGGCGGTCGCCCCGCCCCCGGCGGAATCGTGGCGCACACTTGCCGTGCGACCGGACCCAGGAATTGCGCCGGGAGTCGGCCACGGTCCGGCCCTCCATCTCGAAACGGATTTTCCCATGCGAAGGATGCTGTGGGCGGGGCTGCTGGCCCTGCCGGTGCTGTTGGCGTGCGCCGACGTGGCGCAGGCTCAGGGGTGTGCGTCGTGCGGTCCGTTCGTCGGCGGCGGTCGGCCGAGCGGCTGGTCCACCGGCGGCGGGCCGTTCGGCGGCGGCGGCTTCTGCCTGCGGCTGTTCGGCAACACCCTGCAAGACGGCCCGCTGGTGAACTACGGCCCCTACGAGGGGTACTACCCGTTCGAACCGTACGGCCCGTGGACGTCCGACCTGCGGTACACCGGGCCGACCTCGCGGCGGCCGGAGGGCGGTGGCGCGTGCAACAGTTGCGGGCTGCGGGGCTGCGGCGGGCGGTGCGGCGGGCTGAACCTGGGTGGCCTGCTGGTCCACAAGAAGGAGACTGCCGCCTACGCGCTGTCCACCTTCCGCAACGTGTTCTCCCGCTGCAACCCGTGCGGCAAAGGGTGCGGCTTCTGACGCGCATCGCCTGCTGTCGCCGGCCTCTGTGAGGCCGGTCTGAACCGGGGTCACAGACCCCGGCGACAGCAGAGGCCGGCGACAGCAAACAGGGCGGGTGTGCCGGCCGAAACGGTTCCGCCGCGCCCCGCCCGACTGTCTCCCGAACAATCCCCCCGTCCGCCCGCCCGTTCGCCGAACTATCGGGCATGTTACCCTGCCACGGTGGGCACCCCCTTCGGGAGCGCCACCAACTTTCACGGACTCGAAAGGACTGAGCTCATGAAGAAGCTTCTCGTCGCCCTGGCCGCCGCTTTCGGCCTGCTGCTCAGCACGGGCACCGCCTCCGCCGTCGGGTACGCCGCCAATCCGGTGAACGTGCCGACCCACCAGAACAAGCCGTTCCAGCGGTTCTTCCTGAAGCAGCCGCTGCCGGCGTTCCAGGCCGCCCCGTGGTACCTGTACTTCCCGTACAACGAGCACTTCCAGATGCCCGCCCCGCCGCCGGGCGCCGACTTCGGGCCGGCCGGCCCCGGCGCCTACCCGTCGGGCGGGTACACCAACCCGTACTTCCCGAACCAGTACGGCCCGCGGGCGCGGTAATGGTGTTGGAACCGGGAACGCAGTGACCGGGTGGGGACCACAACCCACCCGGTCACTGCGTTCCCGCTCCCGTCCGTCACCCGGTCACTCCGTTCCCGGTTCCATTTTTCCGCACTCGCCTTCCCCCGCGTGCGTCAGATCGTTCCGCCAGGCGGTGTATACTGTGTGAACGTATCGGGCGGTCGTGGCCGCCGGGACCCACCGCGGGGGGCGAACAGAGATGGCTGAAATCTTCGGGCGATTGATGCCGGTCGGCGGGGGCGACCCCATCCCGATGGCGCAAGAGGTGATGTCCGTCGGCCGGCGGGAGTCGTGCGACATCTGCCTGGCGTTCAACAACGTGTCCGGCCTGCACTGCGAGTTCAGCTTCCGGAGCGGGCTGTGGACGGTGCGGGACATGGGCAGCAGCAACGGCACGAAGGTGAACGGGGTGCGGATGCTCTCCCGCACGCTCAAGCCGGGCGACGAGGTGGGCATCGCCGGGCACAAGTTCGTGATCGAGTACGAGGTGCCCGAGGGGGTGGACCTGGACGCCGCCGACGAGAAGCCGGAAAACGTGTTCGGGCAGTCGCTGCTCGAGCGGGCCGGGATACAAAAGAAACCGCGGCAATGAGGGCGGTCATGGCGATCACATTATCGGGAAAGGTGGCGGTGGTGACGGGGGCGTCGTCCGGCATCGGCTTGGCCGCGGCCGTGGAGTTGGCCGCGGCCGGAGCGGACGTGGCCCTGTGTTACCGCTCCAACACCGCCGCCGCCGAGTCCGCCGCCGAGGACATCCGTCGATCCGGCCGCCGGGCACTCCTGTTCCAACTCGACATCTCCGACCAGCAAGCGGTGGATCGCATGGTGGACGACGTGGCGGCCCAACTCGGCGGCGTCCACCTGTTCGTGTCGAGCGCCGCGTACAGCGACCGCGAGCCGTTCCTGACCGCCGACATGACCGGCTTCCGCCGCACCATCGACGTCAGCCTGTGGGGGGCGTTCTACGCCCTGCGGGCGTGCGGCCGGCAGATGGTGGCCCAGAAGCAGGGCGGCGCGGCGGTGATCGTGAGCAGCCCGCACGGCCAGATCGCGTTCCCCAACTGCATGGCGTACAACATCGCCAAGGCCGGCCTGGACATGATGATGAAGACGGCGGCCACCGAGCTGCTGCCGCACGGCGTCCGCGTGAACGCCGTCTACCCCGGTTGGACCGACACCCCCGGCGAGCGGAAGTTCCTGGACGACGCCAGCATCCGCGAGGCGGCGAAGGGGTTGCCCCTGGGCCGGTTGGCCACGTCGGAGGAGATCGCCCTCGGCATCCGCTACCTGTGCGAGCCGGCCAGCGAGTACATGACCGGCAGTATTCTCCACCTGGACGGGGGGCTGTTCCTGCCGTGGTGGTCGAAGCGCGGCACCGGCGAGTTCTAGTAACGAGCCGCGACCGCGAGGGAGCGGGTCTTCCTACCCCGCACCCTCGCGGTCGCGGCTCGTTCCGAGGCCCTCATGCACTACGAAGGCGATTTCTCCCCCCCGGCCGGGCGGTTCGCGGTCATCGCCGCCCGCTTCAACGCCCTGGTCGTCGATCAGTTGCTCGGCGGCGTACTCGACGCCTTCACCCGCCACGGCATCCCCGCCGACCGCGTGGACGTGGTCCGTGTGCCCGGCGCGTTCGAAATCCCCGTCGTGGCGCAGCACCTGGGGAAAAGTGGCAAGTACGCGGCGGTGGTCTGCCTGGGGTGCGTCATCCGCGGGGACACGGATCATTACGACCACGTGGCCGGGTCCGCGACGAGCGGCATCCTGAACGCCGGGTTGAACAGCGGGGTGCCGGTCATCTTCGGCGTGCTCACGTGCGACACGCTCGAGC
Organism: Fimbriiglobus sp.; assembly: GCA_031414395.1. GTDB lineage: Bacteria > Planctomycetota > Planctomycetia > Gemmatales > Gemmataceae > JALHQU01. Next base: position 419 of record JANNVG010001275.1, on the reverse strand, counting down.
AGGCGCTGCACCGGGCCGGGGCGAAGGCCGGCAACAAGGGGTTCGAGGCGGCCGTGGCCGCAATCGAGATGGTGAACCTGATGGCGAAGCTCAAATAGAACTGTGGCAAGTGGGGCGTTGTCGAACTGCTCGCCACGGCGAGACACAACCAGCCCGCCGCGGAGCGGCGACCGATGTTAGCCAGGGGTGGAGCGAGCCGCAGGCGAGCGGAACCCCTGGGACTGATGCGAAAAAACGAACAAGCCCGGAGGGGCGACAGACACCCGATCTGTCGCCCCTCCGGGGCTTGTTTCATATTTGCCAGTCTTCCAGGGGTTTCGTGGGGCGCCCGCGGGGCCGCCCCAGCAACCCCGGGCCAAAAAGGGAGCCCCGCCCCCGCGGGGGGGGGGGGTGCGGGGTGGGGCCCGCGGGAGGGGGGG
>JANNVG010001274.1:0-7406 GCA_031414395.1 Fimbriiglobus sp. | reverse complement strand
GGGTCGGCCATCGCCAGCAGCAGCCTGGCCACCGAGTGGCTGAAGGGCAAGACGCTCGACCAGGCCATGTCCATCCGGAACACCGCGATCGTGGAAGAACTGGCCCTCCCGCCGGTGAAGGTGCACTGCTCGGTGTTGGCCGAAGACGCCATCAAGGCGGCGGTCAAGAACCTGCAAGAGAAGCAGCAGCCGGCCCCCGCCGAGCAGCCGGCCGAGGGCGAACTGGCGGCCGTGTAAGCCGCCGCCCGCCGGCGTGATATAATCCCCTGACCCCCGAACCATCCCGGAGACGAGACCGATGGCGACCATGACCGAAGAAGCCCCGACCGCCCTGGGCATCCGCACCGCCGACGCCCCGCCAGTCGTCGTCCCCTGCCCGGTGAACGTCACCGACCGTGCCGCCACCGAAGTGCAGCGGGCCATCGCCGACTACAAGGCGGGCGGCGAGTCCGCCGACGGCGAACTGTACCTGCGGCTGCGGGTGCAGGGCGGCGGGTGCTCGGGCTTCCAGAACAAGCTGGACCTGGACCCGACGTTCAACGAGAAGCTGGACCACATGTTCGACGCCGCCGGCATCAAGGTGGTGATCGACAAGCGGAGCATGCTGTACCTGACCGGCGCGACGGTGGACTTCCACGACGACCTGAACAAGCGCGGGTTCAGCGTGACCAACCCGCAGGCGAAGGGCAGCTGCGGGTGCGGCAGCTCGTACTCCATGTAACCCGACGAGCCGCGACCGCGAGGGAGCGGTGTGCCGATGATCGACGCCTTCGAGCGCCTCGGCCTGCCGAGGCGCTTTTCGATTGATCCTACCGTTCTTGAAGCGGCCTACCTGGACCGCTCGCGGGCGGTACACCCGGACTTCCACCACGGCGGCAGCGGCGGCGAACAAGCGGCGAGCGAGACGCTGACGGCGGCGGTGAACGAGGCATACACCACGCTGCGCGACCCGTTCCGTCGCGCGGAACACCTGCTCGCACTCCTCGGTGGGCCGACCGCCACCGACGTGAAGGACATCCCGCCCGCCTTCCTGTTGGAGATGATGGACCTGCGGGAGGAGATCGAGCGGGCCGACGCCGCGGGCAAAGCCAGGCACGAGGCCGACGCGAAGTCGCGGTTGGAAGCAATTTTCTCCGGGCTGGTGCCGCTGTTCGACCGCGGCGAGTTGGTCGCCATCCGCAAGCAACTGAACGCGGCCAAGTATTTGAAAGGCCTCCTCCGGGACCTGCGGGACGTTTAGCTCAGCGGTAGAGCACTCCCTTTACACGGGAGGGGTCGCAGGTTCAAACCCTGCAACGTCCACTCGCCAAGATCACCGAGGGCGAACCATGTCCCTGGCCGAAGTGTTGTCCGCCGCCCGCGCCCTGCCCCGCGACGAGCAGTTGGAGTTGGCCCGCACGCTGAGTTACGAACCGACGACGACGGTCGCCGACTTGCCCCCGTTCTTCCAGGAGTGGATCGCGTCCGGCCAACCGCTTGAAATCCAGTGGCCGATCCAGGCCCCGGAAGCGGCGAGCGAACTCTTACGCCTCCTGCACGAGGGGAAGGCCCGATGAGCACCCCGCTACGGGTTCCATTCACGCGGGTGGCAGTGCCGTTCCCCACCCTCCGACCGATGCTCACCATCCACTTGGCGAACACTGCGGTCAGTTTGACTGCGGAAGCTCTCGTCGATTCCGTCGCGGACACGAACGTCCTGCCCTGGGATTTGTGCGTCCGGCTGGGATGCGGCTGGTCACGAGCGGTCCCACTCCCGCCGATCACTGGTGCCCTCGCTGCCACTCCATCGCGGGCGGTGTTGCTTTCGGTGACGGTCGCCCAGTTCCCTTCGGTCCAGTTGGCGTTCGCCTGGGTGCAGTCGAACTCCTCGGCCAGACCAACTTCTTCCTCGAATTCGACGTGTGCTTCCACGCCACCCGCGGCGAGTTCACCGTCGCCCCGCGCACCCCATGACCACTCCCGCCGTCGTCGGCTCGTGTGTCGGGATAGAATGGCCACCTCGCTACCTGCCGGAGGGCGAACCGTGTCATTCACCGAAGTGCTGACTGCCGCACGTGCCCTGCCCCGCGACGAGCAGTTGGAACTCGCCCGCTCGCTGGTGGATGAAGTCACCACCCCGAGGTTGTCCGACATCCCCGAACACCTGCGGCACCTGCTCCCGCCGCCTGGTTTCGTTGCCGACATCTGGTTGCCGGACACCGACGAAGCGGGTTGGCACGCGATTCGAGCCGAACTGGAGCGGATGAAGGTGGAGGGCGTGCCGGAATGAGCGCTCTTACTTTTCCGTATCAGTTTCGCGGAGCCAACCGCGACCCCCAGACGCTCGCCCCGTTGCTCCCCCTCCGCCTGACACGAGGTGGGGTGAATGTGGATGTCGTCGGCCTTGTTGATTCCGGCGCGATGTATTCCGTGCTCCCGTATGACGTGGGGGCACGGTTCGGCGTCGCCTGGAACAGCCTACCAGTCTCGATCACGCTCGGCGGTGTCGCGGCGGGCACCACCGCCAAGTTGCTCTCAGTCCACGGGGTCATCGGCCCACTCCCGTCCAGCCCGTTGCTCTTCGCTTGGAGTCCGACGAACACCGTGCCCGTGTTGCTCGGTCAGGTGAAATTCTTCTTCGAGTTCGACATCTGTTTCTACCGCTCGCGCTCCGAGTTCACCGTCGCCCCACGTACACCATGACCACCCCCGCCGTCGTCGGAATTGACCTGGGCACCACCAACAGCCTCGCCGCGTATGTGCGGGACGGCGTGCCGGAAGTGGTCCGCGATGACACCGGGGTGTCACTCGTGCCGTCGGTCGTCAGCTTCCACCCGGACGGCACCGTGCTGGTCGGCACGGCGGCGCGCGAACGCGCACTGGCCGACCCGACGCACACGATCTTTAGCGTCAAAAGGCTGATGGGCCGGACGCTCGCCGACCTGCAATCCGACCTGCAACACATCCCGCACCAACTCGTCGAACGCGAGGCCGAGGCCGGGCGCAAGGTGCTGCGAGTGAAGATCGACGACACGGAGTACACGCCGGAAGAGTTGAGCGCGATGATTCTGAAGGAAGTACGGCAGCGGGCCGGCAATCCGACCAGAGCGGTCATCACCGTGCCCGCCTACTTCGACGACCCCCAGCGGCAGGCCACCCGCGACGCCGGCCGCATCGCCGGGCTGGACGTGCTTCGCATCGTCAACGAGCCGACCGCCGCCGCCCTCGCCTACGGCCTGCACACGAAGGGCACGGGCGTGGTGGCGGTGTACGACCTGGGCGGCGGCACGTTCGATTGCAGTGTGCTGCAACTGAGCGAGAGCGTGTTCAAGGTGCTGAGTACGAACGGCGACACGCACCTCGGCGGCGACGACTTCGACCGGGCGATCATGAGCGTGGCGGCGAAGGAGATGGGCATCGACATGACGACGACGCACGACGCCAGCTTGATTCAACACCTCCGCGACGCGGCGGAGAAGACGAAGATCGCGCTGAGTGCGGCGGAGTCGGTGGCGTTTGTCTTGCCCCCCTCTCCCCGTGAGGGAGAGGGGTTCGGGGTGAGGGGGTATCGGAAATCCTTCACCCGCACCGAACTGGAATCGCTGCTCGCGCCGTTCATTGACCGCACACTCGAGAAGTGCCGCAAGGCGCTCCGCGATGCCGACCTGTCGCCGGGCGATGTGAACGAAGTCGTCCTCGTCGGCGGCAGCACTCGCATTCCCTACGTCCGCAAGCGTGTCGCCGAGTTCTTCGGCCGCACCCCGCACACGGATTTGAACCCCGACGAAGTCGTCGCGCTCGGCGCCGCCGTGCAAGCCGACATCCTGAGCAGCGGCCGGCGGGATCGCCTGTTGCTCGATGTCATCCCGCTGTCACTGGGCGTCGAAACGCTCGGCGGGGCGATGGACCGCATCATCGAACGGAACACCACCGTGCCCTGCACCGGCACCACCCGCTACAGCACGCACAAGGACAACCAGACCGCGATCCTGGTGAACATCTACCAGGGCGAGCGGGAGGTGGTGAGCGCGAACAAACTGCTCGGCCAGTTCAAGCTGAGCGGCATTCCGCCGATGCCCGCGGGCTTCCCCATCGTCCTCATTACATTCCGCGTCGATGCGAACGGGATGCTGCGGGTGGCGGCGAAAGAGGAGCGCAGCGGGGCCGAAGCCACAGTCGAAGTGAAAGCCGCACACGGGCTGAGCGAACAAGAAGTCGAACGGCTGGTGCTGGAGAGCGTCGACCACGCGCACGCCGACTTCGCCGCCCGCCGGGTGATCGAGTTCCGCCGCAAGGGGGAAAGCGAACTCGACCACGCTGCCAAAGCGCTCGCCGCCCACGGCGACAAGCTCACCGCCGAACAACGAAGCGCGATTGATTCGGCATCGACTGCGTTGCGCGCAGCAATGGCGGGCGACGAGGTCGAAGCACTTCACCGGGCGATCGACGCCTTCGGCCAGGCCACCGCCCCGCTCGCCGAACTTCAGATGAACGCCGTCACGTCGGCACTTCTGAAAGGGAAAACTGAAAGCGAAGTGGTCGCCGACGGGGTATAACGTGGCCATCCTGTAGCCGGCCTCTGTGAGGCCGGTCCGGGGTCACAGACCCCGGCTACAGTACCCGGAGTCCCGCCGATGCGTGCGTTGCTCGCCCTGCTCGTCCTCACCTCTGTCCTTCTCGCCGCCGACCGCCCCACGCCACTGCCCGGTCAGGCGCTTCGTTCCGAATCCGTTGCCAACAACGGCATGGTCGCCACCTCGCACCCGCTCGCCGCACAAGTGGGGCTTGATGTGCTGAAGAGCGGCGGCAACGCCGTCGATGCGGCCATCGCCACGAGCGCCGCGATGGGGCTGATGGAGCCGACCAGTTGCGGCATCGGCGGAGACCTGTTCGCCATCGTGTACGACGCGAAGACGAAGAAGCTGTACGGCCTGAACGCCAACGGCCCCGCCCCGAAGAAGGCCACACTCGACTACTTCAAGCAGTTGAAGCTGGACGCCATTCCGGACCGCGGGCCGCTGTCGTGGAGCGTGCCGGGGTGCGTGGAGGGGTGGGACCAACTGCGGGCGAAGTTCGGCACCAAGTCGTTCAAGGAGTTACTCGCGCCGAGCATCAGGTACGCGGAAGACGGCGTCGTGGTGCCGGAAGTGATCGCCGGGTACTTCAAGGGGAGCGAGAAACTGCTGGCAGGCGACGCCGGCTTGACGGAGGCGTTCCTGCGGAACGGCAAGGCACCGCGGGGCGGCGAGTTGTTCAAGAACCCGCACCTCGCGGCGAGCTACAAGCGGATCGCCGAGAAGGGCCGCGACGGGTTCTACAAGGGCGACACGGCCGACGCCATCGTGAAGTTGTCCGACGCGAAAGGCGGGCTGTTCACGAAAGAGGACTTCAGCGAGTTCAAAGCCGAGTGGATCGACCCGGTGGGCACGAAGTACCGCGGGTACGACGTGTGGGAGCTGCCGCCGCCGGGTCAGGGCATCGCCGCACTTCAAATGCTCAACCTGCTCGAACCGTACGACCTGGCCAAGCTGGGGCCGACTTCACCCGACTACTGGCACCTCTTGGTTGAATCGAAGAAGCTGGCCTACGCCGACCGCGCCAAGTATTACACCGATCCGAAGTTCGCCCAGGTGCCGACGAGGACGCTGATTTCGAAGGAGTACGCGGCGGAGCGGGCCAAACTGCTCGACCCGAAGAAGGCCGGCGTGGGCGTGCCCGCCGGTGACGCCAAGCTCGGCAAGGCCGACACCATCTTCCTGTGCGTGGTGGACAAGGACCGCAACTGCGTGTCGCTCATCCAGTCCAACTACATGGGGTTCGGCTCCGGACTGGCCGCACCCGGCACCGGGTTCGGCCTGCAAAACCGCGGCTGCCTCTTCAGCCTGGACGAAGGGCACGCGAACAAGCTCGAAGGCGGCAAGCGGCCGTTTCACACCATCATCCCGGCGATGGTGACGAAGGACGGCGCGCCGCACTTCACGTTCGGCGTGATGGGCGGGGACATGCAGCCGCAGGGGCACGTGCAGGTGCTGGTGAACATGCTCGACTTCGGCATGAACGTGCAGGCCGCCGGCGACGCCCCACGGGTGGAGCACGTCGGGTCGGCCACGCCGACCGGCAAACCCGAAGCCGAGAAGGGCGGCACCATCCAGGCCGAGCCGGGCATCTCGGAGGCGATTGTGAAGGAACTGGAAGCCCGCGGGCACATCGTGAAGCGGGTGAAGGTGAACGGCGGCGGCTTCCAGGGCATCCGCATCGACCCGAAGACGGGCGTGCTGCACGGCGGCACCGAGAGCCGGAAGGATGGGGCGGCCGTGGGGTACTAGGAGACGATCACACCGGGTGAAATGGGGCTGGCTCGGAACTCCAGCCAGGCACTCACCGTGATGAGTTGCCAACCTTCGTAAATTCGACGATACTACTCGGCGTCGCCCCTCCTCCGTACTGAGTCTCACGATGTCCGCCGAACTTCTCCCGACCGGCCGCGACCCGCTCCGCCGCCTCTGGACCATGACCCTCACCACCGGCGTGTTGGGGCTAGCGGCGATCGTCTACGCGATGGTGAACTTCGCCCGCGGCCGCACCGGCGGCGAAGACTGGATGTTCGTCGGGCTGGGTGCCTGTCTCCTCGTCGGTGCCGTCCTGACGAGCCTTGTCCACGGCGTACTCCTCAGTTACAGGGCGCGCATCGACGCCCTGGAGAAGCAGGCGGCCGCGGACACAAACCGCCCGGCGGTCGGGTCCCCGTCATGAGCGCCGGGGTCCAGCCGGGTACGATCAACCCGGTTGGACTCACCCGACCAGTCCGTGTTCTAGGCTCCCGCATCCCACCGGAAGCCGCCCCATGCCACGCCTGTGCGAGCCGTGTCGGTTCCATTCGGCCGACGACGCCTTGACCGCCTGCCCCGAGTGCGGCGGGCCGGTCAAGTTCACCCTCCTGCCGCCGACCAACTTCGCCCCGCCGCCGGTCGATCTGGGCCGCGCCGCCCCGCCCCCGCGCCCGCCGCAGATGGGCCTGAGCGACTTCTTCCGCGGCAAGCTGCTGTGGGTGAGTGCGGCCGTCATCGTTGGGCTGTTCGCGGTGGCCGTCGGGCTGTGGCTGATGCGGGGCGACTCGTTCGAGCAGAAGGTGGCGAAGGTGAAAGTGGGGATGCCGATGACCGACGCCATGCTCGTCATGGGCGACGACAACAAGCCGGCCAAGAAGAAGCCGCGGCTGCACCTGCACTTCGGCAACGGCCCGCCGGCCGGCGACCCTGAGCGGTTCGGCGAGTTCGACGACACCATCGACGTGTGGGGCGAGGGGTGGGTGGAGTACGAGGAGTTGACCGAAGCCGTGCGGATCGAGTACGCGAACGGGAAGGTGACGGGCGTGTACCCGAAGAAGGCGACGGGCGGGATGCGGACGCGGTACACGTATGATTAAC
>JANNVG010001273.1:0-8554 GCA_031414395.1 Fimbriiglobus sp. | reverse complement strand
GGGGGCTTCTGGGCGTGTCCGGGGAATGCCTGTCCGGGGTTGGGGCTCCCCCCCCGGGCCAGGGGTTCCCGGTTCCCACTACGCCAACTGGAACTCGGGCAGGGTGAGAATCAGGTGGGCGAGCGTCCGCACGCGGTGGCGGGCCACGTCGTCGGCCGTCCAGAACGACGGGTGCTTCACCTTCGCGGAGTCGGCGAGGTGGGCGAGCAGCTTCTCCTTCGCGGTCGCCGGCACGTCGTGTTGCAGGAACACGCCGAGCAGGAACTCGACCGCCTCCGCGTCCTTCGTGACGCCGTGCTTGGCCAGCACCGCCGCCGGGTCGCACCGTCGCCCCAACCCGTCGCCACTCGTCAGCGTCAGCGCCAGGTTCTGCCGGAACAGCAGCGTTTGGGCATTCAGCCACGTCGGGCCGCCGTCCCACCCCTTCACGCTCGGCGGGGCGAAGAGGGCCTGCCCGAGGCGGTCCAGTTCACCTGCGAGCGGCTGCGGGCCGGTCGTGCCTTCCAGCCCCTTCACGATGCCGACGGCGAACTCGACCGGCGGCTTCACCCTCTGGCGGTAACTCGCGGCGGCGAAGAACTGTTCCGACCGCAGGATGGTCTCGACCAGTTTGCCGGTGTCGAACCCGCTCGTGCGGTACTGCTCGGCGAGCGGGGCGATCAACTCCGCGGTCGGCTCGACGGTCTCGCTCACCAGGTAGCGGTACAGCTTGGTGACGATGAACGTCGGGCACGACGGCTTGTCCAGGCACAGCTTCACGATGTCGTCGCCCTTGTAGCTGCCCGTCTTGCCGAACACCGTCTTCTCGCCGGGGTCGTGCTGCTTCGTGTCGAACGTCATCTTGCCGGCGGCCACGTCGTACCCGGTGAACGCGCGGGCCGCCTCGCGGATGTCGGCCTCGGTGTAATGGCCGATGCCGAGCGAGAACAGCTCCATCAGCTCGCGGGCGAAGTTCTCGTTCGGCTTGCCCTTCTTGCTCTCCTTGGCGTCCAGCCACACGAGCATGGCCGGGTCGAACGACATGCCCGACAGCAGCTCGCGGAAGTCGCCGAGGGCGTGGCGGGCGATCAGCCGGTACTGGCCGAGCATGAACCGCGCGTTCTGCACTTTCCCGTTGCTGGTGGCGAAGTGGTTGTGCCAGAACACGCACAGCTTTTCGTGCAGCGGGTGGGCGGTGTTCAGCACCCGCCACAGCCACCACGACGCCAGCCGGCCGTTGTCGCTGCCCGCCGGCAGGCTCCGCTCGCTCGCCATGTACTCCGAAGTCTTGTCGAAGTCGGCGGAGGGCGTGCCGCCCTTCAGCAGGCGGTCGATGGTCGCCTTCGGGCCGTCCTTCACGGCCTGCGCGAGTTCGGTGTGCGATGCCCCGAACGCCGCCCGGCGGAACAGGTGCCCGGCCTTCTTCAGGTCCCACGGGTGGGCGCCGGTGGGGGTGTACTCGGCCCAGGGGTTCATGTGGCTACTCCGGAAGATTTCACCGCAGAGAGCGCAGAGGGCGCGGAGAAGACAGAAGAGCTAACCACAGAGGCACAGTGACACAGAGAAAGCACGGAGCAGAGTTCTGTTCTGAACACATCCTCTTGTCTTCTCTGTGTCTCTGTGCCTCTGTGGTTAGCTCTGTTTCCGCTCCCCCTCTCCGCGTGCTCTGCGGGCCTGCATTATTTCTTGAACTGCCAGTCCACTTCGACCTTGAACGCCGTCTCGCCGTGGTCCACCGTCACGCCGACGGTGCCGAGTTTGCCCACCCACTCGGCGTAGCGTTCCAGTTGCTTCTTCGCCTCGTCCAGCCCGACGCCCTGAGCCAGCACGGTGTCGGTGATGGTGGCGTCCGGGCGTGCCCGGAGTGCCTGCGCCGCCCCGCCGCCGTACCCCTTCGCACGCCACACGGCCGGCGAACACGCCTTCGGGTCGATCGGCTTCTTCACCTCCGGGATCAGCTCCTTGAGCAGCTTCGGCGACGAGGCCACGACGAAGGAGTCGCCCACCACCGCGAAGCTGGGCACGAAGTTGTAGCGGATGTTCGTCGGGTCGGCGTCGAGCGGCTTCCCTTCGGGGAAGCGGTAGGTGAGGATGTCGATGCCGTCGTGCTTCTCCTCCTTCAGGGTCAGCCCGCCCACTTGCAGGCCGATCAGGAGGGCCGCGGTGCGGACCGTGGTGAGCATGTTCTTTCCGAACTTGGCGTCCCGCATACTGCTCACGAGGGCCATTTCGGGCAGCGGGAAGTCGGGCACCGTCTTGTACTGGTTCTGGCCGCGCTCCACCAGAACCACACGGTGGTGCGTGCCGCTCGTCTCGATCAGCTCGCCCAGCGTGGTGCCGGGCAGGAACGCCGAGATGTCCTTCACCGCCTTCTCCAGGTCTTTCAACTCCTGCTCGCCGAGGGCGGTCTTCCGCTGCTTCCAGAACGACGCGATGTCCAGGTACATGCTGTGCGAGGCGAGCACGCCGGGCGGTTCGAGGAGCGGCAGACTGCCGTGCGTCTCGTTCTTCAGCGGGGCGTGCAGGGCCATGACCGGCGGCAGGTCGGCCCGCTTCGCCGGCAGTTGCACACTCAGTTTGAACCCGGTCGAAGTCTGAAACAGACCGGCGGCGATGTAGTCGGCCCGGCGGACGGCGTCGGCGGTACTGCCGAGGACGAACAGGATGAACGGCTGTGTGCGGGCAGTTTCGAGGAAGTCGTTGAAGCCCTTGTCTTCTTTCACCTTCTTCAGGTCCACCCACAGCCACGCCGTCGGGTCGCCGCCGAGCAGCTTCCTCGCGGCCGGCACGTCCGCGTTGGTGAGGATGCTTTCGGCCCCTTTCTCGTTCGCCGCGAGTGCCAGCGCCTTCTCGGCCCCTTCCTTCCTGTTGCTCAGGATGAGCGTGGCCTTGTGCCGCAGGGCGAAGAAGCCGTCGCCCAGCTTCATGGCGTCGGCCCCCTTCACCACGCCGACCTCGGGCTTGATCGGGGAGTCGGCGGGCGACTGCCGGGCGAGTTCGGCGGAGATCAGTTCGACCAGCAGCTTGAACGCCTCGCCCGCCTTCTTCTCGTCCGTGCCCTGGGCCACCAGCACGAACGGCGCGTTGTCGCCGGCCCCCGTGGTGCCGACGGCGATGCCGCCCCCGGCCAAACTGTCGAGCATGTCCGGCCACTTCTGCCCGAGCTTCGCCTCGGCCACTTTCAGCAACTGGAAGAACCGCGTGGCGGTGGACGACTCGAGCGCCGCCTTCACCGCCGGCAGGCTCTCGTAATCGCGGTAGGAGTCGAGCGCCGTGACCGCCTCGATCAGTTGCCGCGGCTTCTCCACCTTCAGCACGAGGGTGGCGTCCTTGGGCACGAACGCGAGCGGGTCGGGGGTGGCGGCGGACGACAACGCACACGCCACGACGACCGCGAGGCACGACAGGGGGAAACGCATGGCTGATCCCGCCGGGAGGTTGCCGAGTGTACTCCGCGAGTGTGAGTTGAGTTTCAACCAAGAGGGCACGCGGAGGACGCGGCTTCGGCGCGGAGGAACGCGGATGAAGAGAAATCATTTCACCGCCGAGGGCACGTGAGGACACATGAGAGAAGAGAAGGAAGGTCTGGTTCATTTCGGCCGAACTCTTCTTTGCCTTCCTCTCGTGCCCTCACGTGCCCTCGGCGGTGAATCTCTTCTCCTGGTCTGATCCGCGTCCGTCCGCGCCGAAGCCGCGTCCTCCGCGTGCCCTCTTGATTGCTCACCACCAGCAGGCACAATAACCGCACCCCCTCGGAGTGTCGCCCATGGCCGATCCGGTCGTCATCGCCACCTGGCCGTTCGGGAAGACGGCCGTCGAGGTGGCCGGCAAACACCTGGCCGACGGCAAGCCCGCGCTCGACGCCGTCATCGCCGGCGCCAAAGCGGTCGAAGACGACCCGGCCGTGCGGTCGGTCGGGTTCGGCAGCCTGCCCGACCGCATCGGCCGGCTGACGCTCGACTCGTGCGTGATGGACGGCAAGACGCTCTCGTGCGGGGCGGTGGCCGGGCTGGAACACATCCGGAATGCGTCCGCCGTCGCCCGCCGGGTGATGGAGAAGACGCCGCACATCCTGCTCGTCGGCGAGGGGGCCAAGTGGTTCGCCCTGCAAGAGGGGTTCAAGCTGGAGATGCCGCACACGCTCGAAGGCATCCGCGACTGGTTCGACAAACACCCGGACAAGAAGAAGGCGGAGAAGAAGGACGACAAGCCGGCCGAGCCGATGAAGCCGGAAGACATCAACGTGCCCATCGCCGAGTGGAACCACGACACCGTCACCGTGCTGGGCCTGGACGCGAACGGCCACCTCGGCGGGGTGTGTACCACCAGCGGGCTGGCGTATAAGCTGCCGGGGCGGGTGGGCGATTCGCCGATCATCGGGGCCGGGCTGTATGTGGACGACCTGGCCGGCGCGGCGGGTGCGACGGGCGTGGGTGAGGAGATCATCCGCATCGGCGGCAGCCTGTTCGTGGTCGAGCAGATGCGGGCCGGGAAGTCGCCGCAAGAGGCGTGCGAGCTGGCCGCCAAGCGGGTGAACGCGGCGGCCGTGCGGCGGGGGGTGCATCCGGCGAACTGCGCGTTCCTGGCCCTCAGCCCGAAGGGTGAGGTGGGCGCGGCGTGTACGCTGAAGACGAACTTCGAGTACGCCGTGAACGTCGGCGGGAAGGTGGAGTTGAAGAAGGCCAAAGAGATCGGCCCGGACTTGTGACGCCGGGTTGCATTGATGTGTTCCTGTGGCCGGGGTCTGTGAACCCGCTCCGACCGGCCTCACAGAGGCCGGCTACATCAACAGATCACCGCAACCTGCATGACGCCTGGGAGAGACCACCGATGCCGCTGTACCCGTTCGTGTGCCGGCAGTGCGACGCCGAGTTCGAGCACCTGGCTGTTCGCGCGACGGCCTCGGTGGTGGCCGACTGCCCGGCGTGCGGCAGCGGCGACACCGCCCGCCGGTTCGCAGTGCCGGCGAAGGCGGCGGTTCGTCCCGACTTACCGACTGTGCCGGGGGCGTGCGGGGTCGGCCCGCCGTGCGGGGCGGTGGGCTGTCGTCGGATTTCGCCCTCCTAGTCCGCAGCCCCGTCGGACTTTGGTGTCGGGGGGTGTCGGAAATCCCGTATCGCCCGCAAAAGAATACGGATACACGTTCACTAACACCTTGTCGGGTCGGAGGTCGGCGGTAATAGTGGTTCATCGCCGCGAACTGCGAGCTTCGCCCACCGCCCGCGGCGTGTTCCCCCATCTCTGGCTCCCCCGCATCCCACTCTGGCGAGGCGGGCGGACGGGCGAGCCGACGAGGTTCCCGACCCATGACCGACCCGAAACTGGCTCAAGAGTGCGCCCGGCAGTTGCAAGCCATCGCCGAGCCGAACCGCATCCGCATCATCGACTGCCTGCGGACCGGGAAGAAGAACGTCACCCAACTGGCCACCCTGCTGGACGTCGAGATCGTCAACGTGTCCCACCACCTGGGCGTGCTGAAGGCGGCCGGGCTGGTGGAAGACCAGAAGGACGGCCGGTTCGTCATCTACTCCCTGCACCCCAAGTTCTTCACGAACGACCGCGCCAACTCGACGCACGTCGAACTGGTGTGGTGCAAGATCGAGATCCCGAACCGCTAGCCCGCCGGCGGGCGGCCCCGTCGCGCCCCGGCCCACCGCCGGGGCGCGTGCGCGCGCCGACCGCCCTTGTCGCCGCCCCCCGGTGTCGGGACAATCACTCCGTGCCCGCGGGTGCCAGCCATGCTACGCAAGCTCAGCAGCAACCACCTGTACCCCACGTCGGACGGTCGCCCGATGGCGGAGACGGACTACCACCGCGAGCTGATGTTCGACCTGATCCACTCGCTCCAGGCCCGGTACGCGGCCGACCCGAGCGTGTACGTGTCGGGCAATTTGCTGGTGTTTTACCGGCCCAACGACCGCCGCCGGCACCTGTCGCCGGACTGCTTCGTCGTGTTCGGCGTGCCCAAAGGGGAGCGACTGAACTACCTGACGTGGGAGGAGGGGAAGGGGCCGGACGTGGTGTTCGAGTTGACCAGCAAGACCACCCGCCGAGAGGACATCTCCACCAAGTTCGCGCAGTACCGCGACGTGCTGAAGGTGAAGGAGTACTTCCTGTTCGACCCGTTCGCCGACTACCTCACCCCGTCCATGCAGGGGTTCCGCTTGCGGGCCGGCGAGTACCAGCCGATCCGGATGAAAGGCGGTCGCATCCCCAGCCGCCTGCTCGGGCTTCACCTGGAACGGGCCGAACACACCTTGCGGCTGTGGGACCCGAACACCGCCGCGTGGCTGCCGACGGCGGGTGAGGTGATCGACACGCAGCTCGGGGTGATCGACACGCAGCTCGGGGTGATCGACGCCCAGCAGCGTGAGATCGCCCGCCTGCGGGCGAGGCTCGGCGAATAGCCCCTCACCCGAACACCTCGCACAGCCGCAGGTGGTCGTCCAGGCCGAGCGTCTCGGCCCGCACGTTGCCGTCCACGTTCAGCGCCTTCAGCTTCGCGTCCACGCCGGCCTTGTTGCTCTTCCCCCGCGGCCAGCCGGCGAGCGCCGCCCGCAGGTTCTTCCGCCGCAACGTGTACAGGTCGCGCAGGAAGTCGCGGAACTTCTGCACGTCGCCCACCCGCGCCCGCTTGGCCGGGTTCGGGTCGATCCGCACGATGGCCGAGTCCACTTGCGGCCGCGGGTGGAAGTTGGCCGGCCCCACCTTCCGCACCGTCTCCACGTCGGCCACGCTCTGCACCAGCACGCTCAGCGCGTTGTAGTCCTTCGTCCCCGGCGTCGCCCGCAGCCGCTCGCCGATCTCCCACTGCACCATCACCACCATGCGGGTGATCGGCAGGTTCGGCAGCAGCAGCAGGTTGCTAATCACGGGCGTGGCGACGGCGTAGGGCAGGTTGGCCACCAGCTTCCGCCGCGTGCAGCCCGTGCGGGCGGTCAGGTCGGCCCACCGGCTCATGGCGTACGGGTTGAGTTCGTTCTTCCCCGCCAGGATGTCGCCGTGGTACGACACCACGTTCGGCCGCTTCGCGAACCCCTGCTGCACCAGTTCGTAGAAGCGGTTGTCGATCTCGACGGTACACACCGCGCCGGCGCGGTCGGCCAGGTGGTGCGTGAGAGTGCCTGTGCCGGTGCCCACTTCCAGCACCGAGTCGTCGGCCGTCAACTCCGCCGCCCGCACCAACAGGTCGAGCATGTTCAGGTCGATGAGGAAGTTCTGCCCCAGCTTGTTCTTCGGGTCGATCTGGTTCGAGTCGAGCAGGTTGCGGATGTACGAGAGCGTCTGCCGGGTGGACGGCACGTTGACCCGCGGCTCGGCGGGCAGTTTGGGTGGCGCGAGCGGCGGGGCGGTGGGGTCTTCGCCTTCGGGAAGGATCGGGTACTCGTTCGGGTTGCGGCGGGGCACGGCGGGCCTTCGTGGAGAAAGGGGTATTGTAGCCGGCCTCTGTGAGGCCGGTCTGATTCCGGGGTCACAGACCCCGGCTACAACAATCTGGATGCGACTTCACATGACCGAACTTGGCGTGTCCGACTTCCCCGCGGCGGTGGCGTGGTGGGCGGGTCTGTTGAAATGTGACCCGACTCTCCGCGACGACGCGAACGGGTTCGCGCTGTTCGACGTGACCGGCGGGCGAGTGGCGTTGAAGCGCGGGAGTCCGACGGGCGGAACGGTCCACTTTGAAGTCGATGAACTGCCGGGCGGTGAAGTGAAGGCGAGCGACGAGGGCTACCGGCGGGTGAAGTTGACTGATCCGGACGGCAACGTGGTGGTGCTGTTCGAGTGGGATTAGGTGCTCTGCTCGCTCCGCGAGCGGGTCAAGAAAGTCCGCTCGCGGAGCGAGCAGAGCACTTTTGGTCACTTCTTCTTGCCCATCTCTTCGACGAACTTGAGCACTTCCTCGGCGTGGTCTTTCGGCTTCACCCCGGTGAACACCTTGGCGATCTTGCCCTCGCCGTCCACCACGAACGTCACCCGCTGGGCCATCGGCTTGTCGCCGCTCTGGATGCCCAGCTCCTTGATCAGCTTCAGGTCGGTGTCGCACAGCAGGGCGAACGGCAGCTTGTTGGTGGTGATGAACTTGGTCTGGTCGTCGGCCTTGTCGGCACTGGCCCCGATGATGACGGTACCCTTCGGGAACTTGTTGGCGAGGTCGCGGAACCCGCAACTCTCCACCGTTCACCCGCCGGTGTTCGCCTTCGGGTAGAAGAACAGCACCACGGTCTTGCCCTTCAGGTCGCCAATCGACACCGTCTTGGCGTCCTTCTTGTCGATCGCCTTCTCGATCTGCACGGCCGACAGCGGCACGTCGGGGAACTTGTCCCCGTCCTTCACTTTCAGCTTGGAGTCGTCGGCGAAGCCAGGCAGGGCGAACCCCGCCACCAGCAGCGCGGCGACCAGAACACGAGCGGTCATGAGTGGCACTCCCCAGGAGGAACCCCGCCGACCGGCGGGCGTGGGGGTGATTGTAGCCAGAAAGGCGAACCCGGCCCGCAAGGGCCGCGGGGGGTGTGTGCCGCCCCCTGAAATCGCCACCCGCCGCCCATGCGGGCCGGGTTAGCCCAGAGAATTCCCG
>JANNVG010001272.1:0-7110 GCA_031414395.1 Fimbriiglobus sp. | reverse complement strand
GCGACCGCGAGGGAGCGGGGATCGAAGACCCGCTCCCTCGCGGTCGCGGCTCGTCAGTGCGGTCGCGGCTCGTCCTATTTCAACCGCAGCCCAATCGGCAAACTCTCGCCGAACATCCGGCTCTGCTCGTCGCCCTGGTCGGTCACCACCTGTTCGACCATCTTCGGCCACGCCTCCGGCACGCGGATCGACCGCAGCAGCTTCACCACGCCCGCGCTCACGTCGTCGTCCACGTCCACGCCCCGCAGCCCGCTCCGCCGGGCCAGTTGCGCCAAACAGAACGCCCAGCCCATGAGTTCGCCCTCCGCCTGCGGGCGGAAGTCGAGCAGCGTTTCCAGCCACCGCTCGGCGACGGACGGGTGCAGCACCGTGTTCAGCGGGCCGTAGAACGGCACCCGCCCGCCGATCCGCGTGAGCGACCAGAACAGGTAGTTCGGCACCGTCGGCAGCTTCTGAAGTTGTGACAACAGGGTGTCACCGAGCAGCTCCTTCGTCTTCACGTCGAGCCGCTCCAGGCTCGACACCGCCCGCCACATCTCGGTCAGTTCGTTCGAGTGGACCTTCACCGGCGGCTTGTTCTTCGGCGGGATCAGCACCAGCTTCAGCCGTGCCCAGAGTGCCAGTTGAAGCGCCCCGTTCAACCCGCCGGCCACCCGCCGCCACATGATCCAGTAATCGGCCCCGCCCTCCGGCACCACCAGCTTGTTGCCCCCGCTAATGCTCCCGCTGGCGGTGGCGGTGATGAGCTTCCACAGCCCCTCCACGCGGTAGCGGTCGATGGGGTCGCCGAACCCCGGCCGCAGGCAGTAGCCCACCAGGTTGTACCACCGCGACAGGTGCGGGGGGGTCTTCGCCCGCTGGTCGGCCGCTTCGGTCAGGTGGTCCCACAACCGCCGACACAACCCCGTCGGCCACTCGTGGCGGGTCAGGTCGATGGCCGCCTCCACCTGCTTGGTCAACTCTTGCGGGGTCGGCGTGCCGGTGGCGAAGCACTTGCGAATGAGGTCGCCGGCGGCTTGGGTCTTGGCGTCGTCGAACACGTCGATGACGGCGGCGGGTTCGGACTCCTTCCCCTCCGGGTCCGCCCCGCGATCCTTCACCACGTCACGGACGTTGAACTCCAGCTTCCAGCGGTTGTTCTCTTTGCTCACGCAGAACAACTCCAGCGTGCCGATCTCGGTACTCTTGGCCGCGAGCGTGACCGGCACCCGCTTCACCCCGCTCCGCTTGCCGCCGCGGAGGATGGTGTGCAGCGGGGGCAGTTCGAGCAACTGCGACGGCGACACTCGCAGCACGTCGCCGGGCTTGTCGTCGTTCCGCACGGTGGACGTGTACAGCGGGAAGAGCACCGGCTCGCCGATGGCCAGCTCGAGTTCCGGCTTCGGGATGCTGACTTCTTCGCCCTCTTGCAGCCGCCGCGGGACCACGCACACGACCGCCCGCTTGCCGTCCGATTGGTCGTCCGCCACGCCCACGTAGTAGCTCCGCGCCGTGCCCCCGCCGATCCGCTTGCCGCCGCTGTGTTGCAGCCACGCCGAGTACGCCGCCCCCCACGCCACCGCCAAGTCCAGACTCGGGTTGGTCAGCACGACCGGCTTCCACGGCTTCCGCGGCTTGCTGAACCACGGCGTCATCACCTCCACGATCCGCTCGCGGAGGGGCTTCGGCTGGAACACCCCGCCGTTGAAGAGGATGGCATCGGGCGCTTCGCCGTCGGGGAGCTGCTGTCGGAGGAAAGCGGCGAGGTGCTTGCTGACGGCCGGGTCGGACACATACGGCAGGCCCATCTCTTGCAGGCCGCCGCGGGCGGTGCGGGTGGGGTCGGCATCAAACGGCACGAGGGGGAAGAAGCCGTCGAACAGGATGGCTTTCAGGTCGGCGGGCGACACGTGGGCGGTCACGCTGCTGGCGATGACCGAGCGGCCCTTGCCCACCACCGTCACGGCATAGTCGGCCGGCGGGTTCGGGCCGAGCAGCGCTTCCTTCGCCCCGCGGCAGGCTAGCACGAGTGCGCCGAACTGCCCGGCGTCGAGCTTGCCGCTCAGCTTCGCCTCGACACCCTTCGCAATGGCGAGGTCCATGTTGTCGCCGCCGAGCAGCAGGTGATCCCCCACCGCGTCACGGGCGAACGTCATTTCCCCGTCCGCTTCGCCGGCCCGAATCAGGCTGAAGTCACTCGTGCCGCCGCCCACGTCGATGACCACACACCGCATCCCCGGCTTCACCCGCCCGGCGTCGTCGGCCGTGTGCATCCCGAGCCAGCAATAGAACGCGGCCTGCGGTTCTTCGAGCAGCGTGACGTGCTTCAGCCCCGCTTGCCGTGCGGCATCCGCGGTCAGGTTGCGGGCCACATCATCGAAGCTCGCGGGCACCGTCAGCACCACGGGGCACTCTTCGAGGAAGTCTTCCGCCGCACGCCCCTTCGCGGCGTTCCACGCCTGCACCAGATGCCGGAGGTACTTCGCCGACACTTCGAGTGGCGAAAGCCGGTTCACCTCCGGCGGGGCGGCCCACGGCAGCAGCGGGGCGGTGCGATCAACACCGGGATGACACAGCCAACTCTTCGCCGACGACACCAACCGGCCCGGCACCTTCGCCCCGTGCGTGCGGGCGAACTGGCCGACCACTTCGGTCGCGGCCTTGTCCCACGGGAGTGCGGTCGCCCCGTCGGGCAGGTCGTGCGGGCCGGGTAAATAGAGGAACGAGGGCAGCAGCGGCTGTTCGCCCACTTGCCCCGCGCCGACGAGCTGCGGCACCGGGAAGGTGTGCAGTTTCGGCCCGCCCTTCGCCTTCGCCTTCAGGTCGACGAACGCGAGGGCGGTGTTGGTAGTGCCGAGGTCGATGCCGACCAAGTAGCGAGCCATGAGGTTTCTCGGACCTCACCCCCCGTCCCCCTCTCCCAAGAGGAGAGGGGGTGTTCAAGGGGGAGAGCGCAATTCTGTTCGCCGCGAGCCGTGCGAGCACCGAAGGCGGTGGGCGCTCGCAAGCTCGCGGCGAAAACGGTATGGTATCGGTCTCGAACACCCCCTCTCCCCTGGGAGAGGGGGACGGGGGTGAGGTCTTCACCAATGTCCCACATCGTTTTAGGACTCGACATCGGCGGGGCGAACCTGAAGGCCGCCACCACCAACCCCAACGGGCGTGGCGTGAGCGTGCCGTTCGCCCTGTGGAGGCAACCGGACAGGCTGCCCGCGGCTCTCGCCGAACTCGTCGCACAATTCGACGACGTGCAAGAGTTCGCCGTCACCATGACCGGCGAACTGTGCGACTGCTTCGACACGAAAGAGGCCGGGGTGAACGCGATTATCACCGCCGTGCTGAACGTGTCCCGCTCGTGGCCGGTGCGGTTCTGGAGCACCGACGGCTGTTTCCTCGATAGCAACCAGGCCCGCGCCCGCTGGGACGAAGTGGCCGCTGCCAACTGGCACGCCCTGGCCACCTTCGCCGGACAGTACAACCTGCCGGGGACGTGCGTGCTGATCGACGTGGGCAGCACCACCACGGATGTCATCCCCATTCTGGACGGCAAGCCGTGGACACGCGGTTTGACCGACACCGACCGCCTGAGACACCTGGAGTTGGTGTACACTGGGGTGAAGCGGACGCCCCTGTGCGCGCTGCTGCCGCCGGGCGAGACGTGTGCCGAGTTCTTCGCCACCAGCCACGACGCCCACCTGCTCCTCGGTAATCTGTCCGAAGACCCGACCGACTGCGACACCGCCGACGGCCGGGCGGCGACCGTCCTCGGTGCTCACTCCCGAATCGCCCACCTGATCGGCGGGGACCGGGCGACGGTGAGCCGGGCCGAAACGCTGCGGCTGGCCACGCTCGCCGCCGACCGCCAGTACCAACTTGTGCTAAATGCTGTGGAACACCAGACGCGGCGCGTCCAGGGGCTGCTATCGGAGTCGAGTGGGGGGCGACGGATGGCGATCACCAGTGGTTCGGGGGAGTTCCTGGCCCGGCGGGCGTTGTGGGCGACGAGCGGCCACTTCCACCAAGTGCTGAGCCTGACCGAGTGGTTGGGGCCGAACCTGAGCGAGTGTGCACCGGCGTTCGCGGTGGCGACACTGGCACGGGAGAGACCCATTTAGGCGAACCCGGCCCGCAAGGGCCGCGGGTGTTTCTGCTGTAGCCGGGGTCTGTGACCCCGGTCCGACCGGCCTCACAGAGGCCGGCTACAGTCCGGGCACCCACCGACCTTGCGGTCGGGGTTCGCCGGAGAACGTCATGATCGTCGCCAAAGTGGGGGGCAGCCTGTTCGACCTGCCGCAGCTCGGGCCGGCGCTCGCCCGCTGGGCGGCGGCGCAGCCCGCGCCGGTGCTGCTGGTGCCCGGCGGCGGGCCGTTCGCCGACGTGATTCGCGCGCTGGATCGCGTTCACGATTTGGGCGACGAGGCCTCGCACTGGCTGACCGTGCGGACGCTCTCCGTCACCGCCCGCCTGCTCGTTCACCTGCTGCCCGACGCCGAACTGGTGGACAACCCCACCTACGGCGAACTCGAACAGAAGCGGTGGGACGACCCGAGCCGGGTGTACGTGCTCGACGAGTTCGAGTTCTTCCGCCGGCACGACGGCGTGCCGCACACGTGGAGTGTGACGAGCGATTCGCTCGCGCTGTCGGCGGCACTGCACATGAACGCCGACAAGCTGGTGCTGCTGAAATCCCGCGACATCGGCGACGTGACGTGGGAGGAAGCCGCCGCCCGCGGGTGGGTCGACGGCCACTTCCCCATGCTGGCGGCGCGGGCCGCATTCCCGGTCGAGGCGGTCAACTTCCGGGCTTGGATGGAGCGACTTGGCGAGCGGGGGGCGTAAGCCCCCTGGTTCGTTGCCAGAAGAATCAGCGGGCTGACGCCCACCGCTCGCCAACTACCGCTTCGTGCCGATCAGCTTGATGAGGGCCTTGTGCGGGTCGGCGAACTTGGCGATGCCCTCGGCCATCAGCGTCTCTTCCAGCTTCCGCATGTCTACCTTCGCGTCGATCTCGTCGAGCACCGCCTGCGGGGGCAGCTCGCTCACGTGGGCGGTGAAGGTTCGCCCGCTGTCCTGCACGGCGGCGTTGGTGCCCGGCGGGTTGGTCTCGATGTCCGACCCGCAGAACGCCTCGACGTACTTCCACGCCGGGTCTTCCTTCTTCTTCGTGCCGGTGCTGGCGAAGATCATTTCCTGTTGCAGCGGCAGCCCCTTGCCGGCCCAGAAGTCCTGGTTCAGCTTCCAGATCCGCTTGGCGTTCACGATGCCCACCTGCCCCTGGGCGGCGCCGGTCAGGGTGGGCACGGCCTTCTCGGTGTACACGTCCAGCCGGCTCACGAAGATGCTGTAAACGGTCTTCACCTTGCTCATGTCGCTCAACCGCTGGATGCCCTTCCAGCACGCCTCCCGCGCTGCGTTGTACTGGCGTTCACTGAAAATCAGCGTGACGTTCACGCACACTCCGGCGGCCACGAGTTCTTCCAGGCAGAGCAGCCCGCCGTCGGTCGCCGGCACTTTAATCAGGCGGTTGGTGTGACCGGCCGCCCACTTCTTGCCGAGTGTCTCGTACTGCGCCGCCTTGTCGCCCGCGCTCAGTTTCCGCTCCGGGTCTTCGAGCAGCGGGTCGAGTTCGAAGCTCACCCACCCGTCGTTCCCCTTCGTCTCCGCCGACACCGACAGGAACACGTCCTGGGCCTGTTTCACCAGCTTGTCGGTCATGGCCCACGCGATGGCCTCGTCGTCGTGCCCCTTGGCGGCCAGAGCTTTCACGTCCGCGTCCCAACGGCCGGTCTTCAGTAAGTCGGAAATGATAATGGGGTTGGAGGTGGCGCCGGTGGCGCCGAGCGCGCGGTTGCGGGCGATCTCGTCCGGGTCCACGGAATCCAGCCACAGCTTGGTGCCGGCGGCCACGATGGATTGAAGCGGGGTCATGCGAAAGCTCCGGGAGAGAGTGGCATGATAGGGATGGCACGCGGCAAAAAGGTGAACCGGCGGCGTTACACTGGCAGACGATGACCGACGCCCTGCCAGACCCGGACGGCGAGCGGATGCGGCGGTGGGCGTCCGGCGACCGCTCCGCGTTCGAGGAGATCGTCCGCGCGTGGGAACGGCCGGTCGGCCGCTTCCTGGTGCGGCTGACGCGGGATGCGGATCTGGCCGGCGACCTGACGCAAGAGGTGTTCCTGCGAGTCTATTTGAAAGGGGCGAGGTACACGCACGGCGGCACGTTCAAGACGTGGCTGTACCAGATCGCGCTGAACCTGGCACGCGACGCCGCCCGCAAGCACGCCCGCCGGCCGCACCAGACCCTGTTGCCGTCGGCCCACCCGGCAACCGACGCGGAGCCGGCATTCGACACCCGACAGCAGGCCGAGGTGGTGAACGCGGCGCTGGCCGAGCTGCCCGCCCCGCTCCGCGAGGTGGTGATTTTGCGGCACTACGAAGACCTGAGTTTCGAGGCGATGGCCCGACTGCTCGGCGTGCCCGCGACGACGCTGAAATCGCGGTTCGCGGTGGCGATGAAGCGGCTGGAAGAAGTGCTGGTGCCGAAGTTGTCGTAGGGCGGGCCGCCGTCGAGCGGAGCGAGACAAGCCCCGCCGCGAACCAGTGATCGGATGAACGGCGGGGCTCGCGGTCCTGACGGACCTGCTCGGCCCGCCCTACGAAAGGCGACCCATGCCCGACATCCCTCCAGACCTCCGCAAGCTGCTCGACGCGGTACCACTCCCGGAACCGAAGCCGGTCGATCTGGTCGCGCTCTATCGCGCCGCGGCCGAGCGACAGGCCGTTGTCAGTCGGCGGTGGCGGCGGGCGGCGGTGGGTGTGGCGGCGCTCGCGGCCGGCGTGCTGCTGGTGGCGCTGCTCCCGCGGCTGGAGTTCCGATTCACCGCCCACGAGTTCGCCGTGCGGTGGGGCACCCCGCCCGAACCGCCGCCCACGCCGCCGGACCCCCGCCTCGAACAGTTGGTGGACGAACAGTTGAAGCAGTTGGCCGCGATCCGCGCGACCAACACGAAGCACGCCGAGCTGCAAGACCTACTGCTCACGCTGGCGGTGGACGTGAGCGACCGCGACGAGCAGCAGCAGACGAAGGTCGCGCTCCTGACGAAGAAGTTGACGGCGTTCGAGGCGGAC
>JANNVG010001271.1:0-1662 GCA_031414395.1 Fimbriiglobus sp. | reverse complement strand
CCCATCGTGCTCGTCTCGATTCAGAACGGCGGGGGCGACGCCCAGGGGCACGAGCGGGGCAAGGAGTACGACAACATGAACGGCGACTACGCCACCTACATCGAGGACGAGGTGCTGCCGCGAGTGGAGAAGACTTGCAAGGTGAAGTTGACCAAAGACCCGGACGGCCGCGCGGCGATGGGGTGCAGTTCGGGCGGCTCGTGCGCACTCATCATGGCGTGGTTCCGCAACGACCTGTACCACCGCGTGCTCACCACCTCGGGCACGTTCGTGAACCAGGCGTGGCCGTTCGACGAGAAGTTCCCCGACGGCGCGTGGGGCTTCCACGAGACGCTCATCCCCAAAGAGAAGAAGAAGCCGATCCGCCTGTTCATCCAGGTCGGCGACAAGGACTTGCTCAACCCGAACGTCATGAAGGACGACATGCACGACTGGGTGGAGGCCAACCACCGCATGGCGAAAGTGCTGAAGGAGAAGGGGTACGAGTACCAGTACCTGTTCAGCCAGGGGGCCGGCCACTGCGACGGCAAGGCCCAGGGACAGTTCCTGCCGCACGCCATCGAGTGGACGTGGAAGGGGTACGGGGAGAAGAAGGGGAAGTAGGGGTGGGAGCGATTCCAAACCCGGCGGCGGCTACCGGCCCGACCGGGTAGCCGCCGCCGGGGAAGAGCTGTCTCAAAAGTTCTCGTTGTTGTCATCCTCGTATTCATGGAGCATGTCGGTGTAGTAGTCGGCTGCATTGTAGGTCGATGTCGAAGTGTACGGCTCTCCGAGTCCGCAGACGTTGAGTTGCGCGTAGCTGGAGATTTTCAGACCGCACGCTACACACTCGAACTGCGAAGGCAGGTGCTGCTGACGCTCGGTAATCTCGTCGTCCTGAATGGACTTGAGCGGCTCAGCAATCGGAGAACCGTACACCAGCGCATCACTTCCGCAGGCAGGGCACTTGACCCTGTGCCCGGAATACGGTGTTGCCCAAGCCCTCGCCTGTTCGGCAAGCCGGTCGCGATCCGCCTGAGCTTTGCTGTCCCACGCCGTCTTGTGTGCCGCCAACGACACCTTTACTGCCTCTGCCGACTTGTCGCGGGCTGCATCGATCAGTGTCTTGGCGGTTTTTTCCTCTTCCTCGCCAACCAGAAAGGCGAGATCCTTGCCCACCGATTCCGCGAGTACCGAGCAGACTTCATAAACCCCCGGCAGCCACGCGGTGCTGCTCAGGCTGGTGAATGGTGACCCGCCTGAGTGCAGTTCCTCATTGCGCCGGCCCATGTGAGTTCCTGCGTTCTTCTCCATGTCGGACGTGAAAGTGGGGAGGATGGCTTTTAGCCGGTCTAGCACCTCCCGAATGCCGATGGACACCGGGGAGAACTTGCTCGTAATCGGGGTGTGGCCGAGGGCGTAGTAAGTGTTATTCCAGTTCTTCGCGTCCGCAAGGAGCGTCGGGCTGATGTGGGAAAGCGCAGCGCGGGCAAGCAGTTCCATCGCGAGCGACGACCAGTGTGCGAATTGCCATTCATTACGGGTAACCGTTCACGCCCCTTGGGGTAGCAGTGACGGCGTCTGCCCGGAGACGGCCTGCACGAGGAAGGCGAGGACGCTCCGCCCTTGCTGCCGGCAGGACGCCACCACGGTGAGCATCCGCTCGACGAACCGGCTGCCCCG
>JANNVG010001270.1:0-3443 GCA_031414395.1 Fimbriiglobus sp. | reverse complement strand
CAAAGACGGCTACGACACCATCGAGTGGGCGGCGAAGCAGCCGTGGTCGACGGGCAAGGTCTGCACGCAGGGCGGCTCCTACCTGGGGCATGTGCAGTGGGCGGCCGCGTCGCAAACGCCGCCGAGCCTGGTGTGCGCCTTCCCGGCGGTCGGGCGGGCACAGACCGACCCGCCCGGCCGCGCGCTCCCGCTCCCGCCCATTCAACCCATCCCCGACGCCACCCCGCCGAAAGGGCTGCCCGACCCGCCCCCCCGCCCGGCCGTCAGCACCAGCTTCCAGTTGCCGGCCGACGCCCGCTCGCCGTTCGTCTCCCCCGGCCCGGTGACGCCCGAACGCCCCCGCGACCCGACCCCGGCCCCATCGGCCACCGACCTGCCCGTCGGCGGGCGGGTGACGCTGCCCAGCGGCGGGCAGCAGGTGATCCGCTTCGGCCCGCGGTACGGGCAACTGAACACGGCCAAGAGCGAGCCGGTGCCGGACGACGACGACCCGACCAAGAAGACCACCCAGCGGGTCGTCTACCAGGGCGGTCTGGTCATCAACATCGAGTATGTGGCCGGGGCCGACGGCATCCGCCGGGTGGAGTTGGCCGCCGACAACGTGGTCATGTGGGTGAAGGGGGTGCGGGCCGACTTCAGCCCGAACGACCCGATCACGATCGCCGCGACGAAGCCGGCCGCCGACGCGGAGAAGAAAGAGGGGGAGAAAGAGAAAGAGAAGGTGAAGGTGCTGATGTACCTGTCCGGCACGGTGGTCATTCGCACCGAGTCGGGGGTGTCCGTGGTCGGCGGCAAGACGGAGCAGGTGTTCCGGGCGGCGGAGGTGTTCTACGACGTGGACAACAGCCGGGCGGTGGCGGTGAAGGCCGACCTGGAGACGAAGTTCGCCACCGCGTTCGACAGCATCCACCTGCGGGCGGACGAGATCAACCAACTGGGCCGGCACGACATCCGGGCGTTCGACGCGGTGACGTACTCGAGCAAGCGGCCGGCCGACCCGTCGCTCACCTTCAACAGCCGGAGCGTGACGCTGACCGAACAGGTGACGGAGCGGCGGAACATCTTCGGGCGCGTGTACCGCGACCTGGCGACGGGCCGGCCGGAGATCTCGAACGAGCGGCGGCTGGTGAGCGAACAGAACACCACCCGCGTGCTGGGCGTGCCGGTGTTTTACAGCCGGCAATCCACCCTCGACATCGACGACCCGACCGGCCCGCTGAACGCCCTCTCCTTCCGCTCCGACCGCGTGTTCGGCCAGTTCCAGATGTACAGCACGTTCGACGCCTACGACCTGCTCGGCGTCCGCCGGCCGCAGGGCAACCAGTGGCTGGTTCACGCCGACTACTTGGCCCTCCGCGGGCCGGGCCTGGGCACCGACTTCAACTACACCAACCTGTTCGGCCCGGCGTACAAGAACGTGGGGGCGATCACCGCCTACGGCCTGTACGACCAGGCGGAGGCCGACCAACTGGGCGGGTTCCGCGGGATGGAGCCGCGGTTCCCGAAGTACCGCGGGCGGTTCCAGTGGGTCCACAACCAAGACTTGTATGAAGTGGGCACGGCGTTCACCCGCCTGCAAGCGCAGTTCGCCTACCTGAGCGACAACAACTTCTACGAGCAGTTCTACAAGCTGCGGTACGACCAGGACCCGAACCCCGAAACCTTCGCGTACCTGTACGGCGGGGTGGGGAATTTCGCCTGGAGTGGGCTGGCCCAGGTGAACGTGAACCGCCCGTGGGTGACGGAAACGCAGTGGCTGCCGCGGCTGGACGCGGCCCTGATCGGCCAGTCGTTCTTCGACACGGTCATTTCCACCACGCGGGTGAGCGGCGGGTACGCCCTGTTCCGCCCGGCCACGCAGGGGGCGGCGTCGGACGTGGCCGGCGAGCAGGTGAAAGTGGACACCGCCCGCGGGGACGTGTACCAGCGGCTGAGCGTGCCGTTCGACCTCGGCCCGGTGCGGCTCGAACCCTACGCGGTGGGCAGCGCCACCGCGTACACGGCCGACGCCCGCGGGGAGGGCAACGGGCGGCTGTACGGGGGCGGCGGGCTGAAGGCGTCCATCCCGTTCAGCCGCCTGTACGCGGACGTGCAGAGCGACTTGCTCAACCTCCGCGGGGTGAACCACAAGGTGGAGTTGCGGGCGAACTACTTCGTGGCCGCCAGCAACACCGACCACTCCGAGCTGCCCGTGCTCGACCGGCTGAACGACGAGGCGACCGACTACAGCTACCGGGCGTGGCGGCGGCTGGGCGGGCTGATCGGCACCGGCAAGGAGGGGGAGACGTTCCGCGACACCGCCCGCGGGCGGGCGCTCACCACCTCGCCCATCTTCGACACGCAGCAGTTGGCCAACCGCCGGCTGGTGCAGAGCCGGACCGAAGTGCTGGACGACCTGCAGGCGGTGCAACTGGAAGTGAGCCAGCGGTGGCAGACGAAGCGGGGGCCGAGCGGGAACGACCACACGGTGGACGTCATGTCCCTCGACCTGGGGGCCACCTTCTTCCCCGACGCCCGCCGCGACAACTTCGGCCAGTCGTTCGGCCTGCTCGAGTACAACTGGGTGTGGAACGCCGGCGACCGCACGGCCGTCACCTCGTCCGGCTGGTACGACCCGTTCGAGTTCGGCACCCGCTACTTCAACCTGGGGGTGGCGTACAACCGGCCGGACGGCAGCACCCTGTACCTGGGCTACCGGCACGTGGACCCGATCGGCAGCCGCGTGCTGCTGGCCATCATCGGCTACCAGTTCAGCAAGAAGTACAGCGTCAGCCTGCAGAACTCGTTCGACCTGTCGAACAACTTCTCGCAGGGGGCGAGCATCGCCTTCAACCGCACCGGGACGGACATGACCATGTCCCTGGGCGTGTCGTACAACTCGTTCCAGAACAACTTCGGGGTGCAGTTCCTGATCGTGCCGAACGCCGCCCTGTCCGGCGGGGGCAACCGCGGCGGCGGCGTCCGCAACCTGTTCCAGTAGTGGTCGTCGCGGGAGGGCGTGTGAACCGCCGCACGTGGGCCGTCAAGTTCGCCGAGGCCGCCCGCGGGGTGTGGCTGGCGGTGCGGCACGAGCGGAGCTTCCGCGTTCACCTGCCGGTGGCCGTGCTGGTGCTGGTGCTGGTGCTGGCGGCGGTGCTGCGGTGCGAGGCGGTCGAGTGGTGTTTGTTGGTCGGGTGCGTCGGGGCGGTGTTCGCCGCCGAGACGTTCAACAGCTCGCTCGAAGCGCTCTTCCACGCCCAGGACGACGCGGTGAAGAGCCGCGTGAGCGGGGTCCTCGACCGTGCCGCCGGCGCCGTCCTGCTGGTGAGCGTGACGGCGGCGGTGATCGGGCTGATCGTGTTCGGCCGGCGGGTGTGGCTGATGGCGAACGGCGCGACGTGATTGACGAGCCGCGACCCCCTGGGAGCGGGGGTTTGAAACACCCGCACCCTCGCGGTCGCGGC
>JANNVG010001269.1:0-2071 GCA_031414395.1 Fimbriiglobus sp. | reverse complement strand
CTTGCGACCGGGTGAGCCTCACGCGGTCGCAAGCTCCCGGCGATGACAGGCATCACGCTTCCCCGTTGAACTCCCCCTCTCCATTCATGGAGAGGGGGCCGGGGTGTGAGGTCACTTCCCCTTGCCCTGCTCGATCACGTGCGTCTTGCCGGCGTCCAGGTTCGTCCACGTCTCGGTGCGGGCGTCTTTGCCCGGCCAGCGGACGGTCACTTGGTCCGCCTTCGTTGCCGTGCCGATGCCGACGGTCAGCACCAACTCCGACTGGCTCAGGTAGCCCCGCCCGCCGGTGATCGGCCGCACGACCTTCTTCCCACCGGCCTCGACCGTCACCATCGCGCCGAGGGCCGAGCGGTTCGCCGTCTTGCCGTCGCCCTTCAATTCCAGGCGGATCGACTTGTTCGTGTTCGGGGCGTCGTTCCGCAACACACGGGCCGCGCCGCCGTTCGCCACCAGCACCACATCGAGATCCCCGTCGCCGTCCAGGTCGGCGAACGCGCTGCCCCGGCCGACCAGCGGCTTGAACAGGTCGGCCCCGGTCGCCTTCTCCGTCGCCGGCTCGTAGTAGCAGGCGGCGTCGCCGGTGTTCCAGAACAGTTGCGGCGGCTGGGCGTAGGTCTGGCTCCGCTGGATGGACGAGATGTCCGGGTCGATGTGCCCGTTGTTCAGCAGCAGGTCGAGCCGGCCGTCGTTGTCGTAGTCGAGGAACAGGGTGCCGAACTTGAGCGTGTTGCGGGTGGTGCCCACCAGCCCGACGTTGAACGCCGAGTCGGTGAACGTCATCTGCGACCGGTTCCTCTCGACGAACGTGACCGGCTCGTTGGCGAAGTTGGCCACCGCGGCGGCGCACCGGCCGGGCGCGAACTCGCCCCAGTCGATGCCCATGCCCCCGCGGGGCTGGCCGCTGTCGGCGTAGGCGGCTCCGAGCTTGGCCCCGTTCTCGAAGAACACCCGCCTGCCGTTCTTGTCCGCCTTGTTCTCGAAGAAGAAGTTCCGCACCGTGTCGTTCGCCACAAACAGCTCCGGGTAGCCATCGTCGTCGGCGTCCCACGCCACCACCCCCAGCGCCTTGCCGACCGGCCGCTGTTTGTCGTCGGCGTTCGTGCCGGCCTTCGACCACACCTGCACGCCGGTCGCCGCGCTCACGTCGGCGAACTTGCCGCCGCCGAGGTTGCGGAAGAGCGAACACTGCGAGCCGTCCATGTCCTTCGGCTGCACGTAGGTCCGCTTGCCGCCTTCCAGGGTGGACGCGATGTTGCGGTCGATGCTCGGCGACCACGTCACGTAGTGGCATACGAACAGGTCGAGCAACCCGTCGGCGTCGTAGTCCACGAACGTGGCCGACGAGCCGAACGGGATGGATGGCTTCCAGTTGGCGAACTCGTCGGGCGACTTCACGGCCGGCAGCTCGCCCGGCCCTCCCACACCGGCGGTCGCCGTCACGTCTTCGAACTTCTTGCCGTCCACGTTGCGGAACAGGCGGTGCCGGCCGACGCACGAGATGAACACGTCGGGTCGGCCGTCGTTGTCGATGTCGCCCACGGCCACGCCCATGCCGAACATCACCTTCTCCAGCCCGGCGGCGGCAGTCACGTCCTCGAACTTCCAATTACCCAGGTTGCGGAACAGCGTGGGCGTCGCCTTCGGGGCGTTCGCGGCCTCGTGACCCGGCCACGGGCACCCGTTCACGAACAGGATGTCGCACTTGCCGTCGCCGTCGTAGTCGAAGCAGGCCACACCGCCGCCCATCGTCTCGGGCAGCAGCTTGTACGCGGTGAAGCCGTTCTCGTGCTTGAACTTCACCCCGCTGGCGGCGGTCACGTCGGTGAAGGGGTTCGCCGGCACCTCGCGGGCCTCCTTCGTGCGCGCCGCGTTGACGGTCGGCGGGGCGGGTGCGTCGGGCTTCTTCGTCAGCGTGACGAAGACGAAGACGCCGATGGCGACGAAGCCGAGCAGCACGGCCACGACGACGGCGACAATGAGGGCGACCGGCGGGCGACGCTTCGACGGGGTGTCGGCGGACGGTGACGACATGAGGGGAGGTCTCTCAGGGCGAACGGCGCGACGTCAGTCC
>JANNVG010001268.1:0-7462 GCA_031414395.1 Fimbriiglobus sp. | reverse complement strand
TATTCGCCAGTCCGCTTTGATGTGGTCCACAAGCTCCGCGGGTGGTCTTGTCTGTCTACACAAGCGGAGCGAGTGGTCCACGTATTCCGCCAGTTAGCGGCCGCGGTCGATCAGCCCGACCTGATCCGGATCGAGCATCGCCCGCAATTCCAACCGCGCCCGGTGCAACCGGCTCCGCACGGTGCCGATGGGCACGCCCATCACCTCGGCAATCTCCTCGTACTTCAACCCGTCGATGTCCTTCAGCACCAGCACCGTGCGGTGTTCGGGCGACAGCTTGGCCATGGCGTCGGCCAGCACCCGCTCGTCTTCGCCCCGCTCCATGTTGGCTTCGGGGGCGGTGTCGGTCGAGCGGTCTTCCGGGTCGATCCCGCCGTCATCACCGTTCCCGTCGATCCGCACCATCCCCCGCCGGCGTCGCTTGAAGCTGATGGCGGTGTTGAAGGCGATGCGGTACAGCCAGGTGAACAGTTCGCTGTCGCCCTTGAACGACTTGAGCGACGTGTAGGCGTTCACGAACACGTCTTGCACCACGTCGGCCGCGTCTTCGGAGTTGTCGAGCACGCGGTAGGCGACGTTGAACAAGCGGTCCTGGTATCGCACCACCAACTCACCGAACGCCGCCGAGTTCCCGGCGAGAACCTCGGCAATCAGGCGTCGGTCGTCGTGGTTCACGTCGTTCTGCGAATGAGACGGGCCGCACGGGACGAAAGTTCCCACCGCAGAGGGGAATCGGCCGGCGACGGGTGGGGGCACACAAGTGTCGCCGGGGCCACGAGTTGCGTCGCACCCGCCGGGACGACCGGGGGTGAGCAACCTGTAAGAACCGGCGTGAACCGAAGCTTAGGTGATTTGCGGGGGCGTGTCCACCGGATGAAGTGAGTGCCGTGAACCGAGCGCCACGACCGGTAGGGTGGCCCACGCTCGCCGTCGGCCGACCGCAGCGCCTCCACCGCCTGCGACATCTCCCCCGCGAACCGCGACCGCAACTCCGCCGACCCGTTGTCCGGGTGTGCCGCGCCCATCTTTCGCGTCCAGAACGCAGACTCGTTTCGATTGCCCCTCGGCCTTTACTCCGGGGTGGCTGCTGAGTTAAGGTGTGGTATCAAACGCGATGCCGAGGGCCACGGATGGCCGAGCAAAAACCCGATCCGACGTTGGCGAACTACAACTCGCTCACTCCCACTCAACAGGCGCTGGTGGGGGACGTGATCGCGAGACTCCGCCGACCCGTTCAACCGACGGTTCACGCCGCGACCCTCCCGTTCAGTCCCGACTTCATCCGGGTGTTCGGTGAAGCCCTCCAGCTCCACCACACCACTTCTGAGCGGCACCTCTCGAAGGAGAATTTCGAGTACGCGATGGTTCGCATGACGAAACTGATCGGGTCGGCCGCCAAGTTCGGTCCACGCGGTCAAGCCGGTTACGACGTCGAGTTGGCCGGAGAGACGTACTCGCTCAAGACGCAGGCGGACCGTGCCATCAAGCGGTCGGTCATCAACATCTCGAAGTACATGGAATTGGGGAAGGGGACGTGGACGGACGAAGCCAGTTTGGGCGTTCTGCGTGACGGCTTCTTGAAACACCTCGACCGCACGCAGCGGATTCTGACGCTGCGCTACTTCCGTGTCCCACCGGATCGCAACCTGTCAGCCACACGACACGAGTACGAACTGGTTGAAATTCCGAAAGCCTTGCTCAAGGAAGCCGCGTCCGGGGTCATCACCATGCGGCACAAGAGCAAGCAAACCCCCAAGCCCGGCTACTGTCGGGTGTACGACACCACCGGGGCGGAGAAATTTGCCCTCTACTTTGACGGCGGGACGGAACGGAAACTTCAGATCAAGGCGCTGGCAATGTGGCACTGTCACCCCATCGCCACCTGGGTGTTCGACGCATGAGTTATGCCCACCCTAACCGCCGCTCGGCGATCTCGACGTACTCCCGGCTCAGTTCGACCCCGATGAATTGGCGGTTCAGATTCTGAGCGACCACGCCGACCGTGCCCGAGCCGAGGAACGGGTCGAGCACCACGTCCGACTCGTCGCTCCCCGCTTCCAGACAGCGGGCGACCAGTTTGGTCGGAAACGCGGCGAAGTGCTTCTCTTTCATCGGCTCCGTGTTCAGCGACCAGACCGACCGCAGCCCTTTCGTGTCGCCCGTCACCGCCGGCTCCTTCACCCGCTCGTAGTGGTACTTGTACCGCTCCTCTTTGGTGAACAGGAACACGTACTCGTGGACCCGCGACGGGCGGTCCTTCACCGATTCCGGGTGCCCGTTCGGCTTGTGCCAGATGATGTCGGACCGTAGGTACCAGCCGTCGGCCTGGAGGGCGAACGCCAACCGCCACGGTACGCCGATCAGGTCTTTGGGTTTCAACCCGTCGGGGGTCGGCGGGCGGTAGTCCATCCCGCGGGCCGGGTTCTTCTTGTCCGAGTCCCGCCACTTCCGCCCGCCGCTCGTGTAACTGTCGCCGATGTTCAGCCAGAGGGTGCCGTCCGGTCGTATCACCCGGCGGACCTCTCGGAACACATCGACCAGGTGGGTGAAGTAGTCGTCGATCCGCATCTCCGCCCCGATCTGACCCTCAATGCCGTAGTCTCGTAACCCCCAATACGGCGGGGAGGTGACACACGTCTGCACGCTCTCCGCCTGGAGGGAGCAGAGGGCGATCCGAGCATCGCCGCAGATGATTCGGCCGCGGGGGGCAATTGGGGAAGTGAGCTGGGGTTGGTACTCGAGCAGTCCGTCGAACAGCGTTCTTGCTTTGGGCACGGTGACACTCCTGATTCGTCGTGGCCGAGCCGCCTGAACTCGATGGCGAGTCAATTGGAGATTATCGGCCCGCTCGTGTAGCTATGTCCAGTAGATTCGACGGCTGGGTGAGGGAATTGTGATCATGGGTGACAACTCGCGGAAGCACAGTACACCGCTCGCCGGGCGTAACACGCCATATCGGACTCGGGCACCTCGGCGTGGGCGTTGGCCGGGGGGTCAAGTGGTGAAACTGACACACAACGAACCCTCATCCCAGCATCGTATCAATCGCCGCCACCACGTCCGGCACTTCGGCCATGGCCCCGGTGCCGGTGTCCCCGCAGGCGAGTTGCTTGCTGATGGGGGCGACGATGCGGAGCTGCTTCGCCCGGTCGTTGATTTGGGCGACGAGGGTTTCGGCGTCGAAGTGGGCGGGGATGTGCGCGGCCCCGAAGTCGGCGGCCAGGCTCCGCAGGTGCTTGCGGGTGAACGGGTGCTCCCACATGAGCGTGTTCATCGCCGGGGCGAGTACCACCGGTTTGGCCCAGTCCCACGCCCGCCACACGCACGTCAGGCAGTTGTCGCTCAGGCCGACGGCCAGCTTCGCCAGCGTGTTCGCGTCCAACGGGGCGACGGCGAAGAGATCCGCCCAGCGGCGTAATTCGATGTGCCGCACCTCGTCGCCGCGGGTGTAGCGTTCGCCCGGCCACTCGTCGGCGTCCAGTGTTAAATGGTCTCGCAGCGGGGCGGGGTCGAAGAAGTAAGTGGCGGCGACGGTGGCGACGATTTTCACCGCATGTCCGCGAGCGGTCAGTTGCTCGAACAGCAGCGGCACCCGCACCGCCGCCACGCTGCCGGTCGCACCAATGAGGATGTTGGCCAAGGTGGTTCCTCCGCGTCAGCCGTACTGCTTGTTCCGCTCGAAGGCGTCCTGCACGTCGGTGTCGGAGATGGCGACGAACATCCAGAGGCCGGCCGGGATGCCGAGCAGGGCCGGGCCGAGGGCCAGCCACGAGGCCGCCTGGAAGTTGATCATGAGGGCGACGACGACGACGGGGACCACGGCCAACCCGCCGAGGATGCCGCCGGCCATGGCCATGCCCCGCCCGCGGAGCCGCAACAGGCAGATGCCGCCGATCAGTTCGAGGACGCAGAACGCGAGCGTGAACAGCAGCGGGAGGCCGCCGCAGAAGACCAGCCCCATCATCCCCACTACCGCCCCCGCCCCGCCGGTGGCGTTCGGCCCGAACAGCAGGGACGCCACCAGGCCGGCCGTGCCGAGCAGGGTGAGCACCGCCGCCGCGATCATGAGCAGTCCCGGCCACACGCTCCGCCGCCGGGCCGCGGTCGCCGACTCCTCCGACTCCTTCTCCTTTTGATCCTCTTCGTCGCCGGTCAGGTCTTCGCCGAAGCGGTCCACCCGCCGGCGGTACGTCTCGTCCGGGTCGCGGTCGATGTCGTCGTCCGGGTGGTCGTAGTCGTCGCGGGAGCGGGGCATGGGCGTCACACGGTCGCGGGGTGAATTCGCACCACACCCATTGTCGGCCGGCGGGTGCGGATTGAACAGCCCCCTTACGCCGTGTGCCTCGCCTACAATGCCCCGGCACGCGGGTTGCACACCTTCGCCCGTCTCCCGACTCCCGTGAGGTCCACCGATGACCCGTCTCCGGTTCGCCCTGCCCGCCCTGGCCGTGGCGGTACTCGCACTGCCCACCGCCCAAGCCGCCGACGACGCCTACCCGGACCCCAAAGCGCTGCAGGCGTCGCTCGATTCGGCTTACGACTTCCTCAAGGGCAAGCAGGGGCAAGATGGTAGCTGGATGCCCAGGGTTGGTCCCGGCGTGACCGCGCTGACGGCCGCCGCCCTGGTGAAGGCCGGCAAACCGGCCGACGACCCGGTGGTGGCGAAGGCCCTCGAGTACGTGACGAAGTACGCGCAGAAGGACGGCGGCGTGTACAGCCAGGGGTTGGAGACGTACACCACCGCGCTGGCCGTCGTGGCGTTCAAGGAGTGCAACAAAGACGGCAAGTACGACAAGGTGATCGCCGCCGCGGTGAAATACCTGAAGGGCGTGCAGGACAAATCGGCGACGGACGACAAGTCGGTGGACTTCGGCGGGGCCGGGTACGGGCCGAGCAAGCCGGGGGCGGACACCAGCAACACCGGCTTCTTCGTGGAGGCGCTGATCGCCAGCGGGGCGGCCAAGGACGACGCGGCGGTGAAGAAGGCGCTGACGTTCCTCAGCCGCGCGCAGAACCTGCCGGGCGAGTACAACGACCAGCCGTTCGCCAAGAAAGCGAGCGAGGACGACCTGGGCGGGTTCGTGTACAACCCGAGCGCCCAGGGGGACGAGAAGAACCCCAAGCGGACGGCCGCCGGCGGGCTGCGGAGCGAGGGCGGCATGACTTACACCGGGCTGAAGAGCTTCCTGTTCGCCGGCGTGGACAAGAAGGACAAGCGGGTGGAGGCGGCGGTCAAATGGATCCGCAAGCACTACACCCTGGACGAGAACCCCGGCATGAAGCAGAGCGGGCTGTTCTACTACTACCACACGTTCAGCAAGGCGATGGACGCGCTGGGCGAAGACCAGTTCGAGGACGCGGCCGGCAAGAAACACCCGTGGCGCGCGGAGCTGTTCGACAAGCTGAAGGGGATGCAGGCGAAGGACGGCAGTTGGGCGAACAAGGACGCCAGCTTCATGGAGAACTCGCCCGAACTGTGTACCGCGTTCGCCGTCCTGTCGCTCAGCTACACGAAGGCGAAGAAGTGACCCGCCGCCCCGACCGCCATTCCTCGGAGATGCAGGGCGGGCGGAATCGGCTCCCGCTCGCCCGCCGACACTGGTAGGATGGGCCGGCATGAGGCAAGACAAGGACCGGGTGGCCAAGTGGATGCTCACCCACCACGGGGACGCCGTTTTGCGGCTCGGCGGCATCACCGGGTTCACCAGTTGGAAGCCGCTGCAAGCGGAGACCGTCGCCCCGCGGCGCCTGCCCGACGGGCTGATCGAGCTGAAGTATCCCGGCCAGGCGAAGCCGACGTGGGTGCTGGTGGAGGTGGAGACGTACCCCGGATCGGACGTGGACGAGCAGGTTCACGAAGACCTGCTGCTGGTGGCACTCGACCGGAGGGTGATCCCCGAGGTGGTGTCGCTCATCCTCCGCCCGAAGGGGCAACTGGCGGTGTCGGGGGTGGTGGACCGGGCGAGCGCGTCGGGCCGCACGCGGTTGAGCGGGTCGTGGCCGGTGGTGCG
This sequence comes from Fimbriiglobus sp., assembly GCA_031414395.1. Classification (GTDB taxonomy): domain Bacteria; phylum Planctomycetota; class Planctomycetia; order Gemmatales; family Gemmataceae; genus JALHQU01. Next base: position 1,451 of record JANNVG010001268.1, on the reverse strand, counting down.
GCTGTGGGAGCTGGAGGCCGAGGAGTTGCTCGCGGCCGGAAACGTGGGGCTGATCCCGTGGGTGCCCCTGGCGCGGAGCGATCAGCCGCCCGAAGTGCTGCTGACCCGCTGCCGGGATGAGATCGCGAAAGTGCCGAACAGGGCAGACCGTGCGAGCCTGATGGCCGTGGCCGAGATCCTGGCCGGGCTGGCGTTTCCGGATCGCCGATTCCTGGACATCTTCGGAGGAGCGAAGGTCATGATCGAATCCCCCGTGCTCGAAGAGGTGAAAGAAATCCTCCGGAAGCGCTACGAAGAGCAGTACATGGCCGAAGGGCTTGCCGCGGGTCGTGCCGCGGGGCGTGTCGCGGAGGCGCAGGAACTGTTGAACGAAATTTTGGCCGAACGGTTCCAGGCTGTCCCCGAAGACGTGCGGACGAAGGTGGCCGCACTCGCCGACTTGCCGCGGTTGAAAGCGCTCGTGCGGCTGGCGGCGACCTGTCCCGATCTGGCCGCGTTCGCGGCGCAGTTGTAGGCCGCCGGACTACCAGTGCATGACGAACCCGCCGTCCACGTTCACCGTCTGCCCCGTCACCGCCGCCGCCCGATCCGACGACAGGAACACGATCATGGCGGCGATGTCGTCCGGCGTCTGCCAGTTGCCCAGCGGCACCACGTCCCGCACCTTCCGCCCCGCCCACTCGTCGTAGCCCAGCCGGTCGGCGTCCGGCGTCTGGTCGTGCCACGCCTGCCACACCGCCCGGTTCAGTGGCGTCTGCACCATGCCGGGGCAGACGGTGTTCACCCGCACGCCGTGCCTCGCCAAGTCCTTCGCCATGCACTGCGCGAAGTTGATGTTGGCCGCCTTGCTCGCGCTGTACGGCGGGTCGGTGGGCGAGCCGATCTGCCCGGCCACCGACGCCAGGAACACGAACGTGCCCCGCCTCGCCTCCACCATCCGCGGGGCGAGGGCGTGGGCGACGTGGACCATGCCGAGGATGTTGACGGACAGCACGCGGGGCCAGTCGGCGGGGGTCAGGTTCGTGAACGGGAAGCCGAACTTGCCCGATCCGACGGCGGCACAGTGGACGACGTGATCGACCACACCAACGGCCTCCGCGGCCAGCTTCACCGCGGTAAAGTCGGTGACGTCCACCACCGTGCCGACGGCCGACACGCCGAACTCGGAGGCCAGCTCGCGTGCAGTCTGTTCAACGGCCGTGTCGCGGTCCCACAGGGACACCGCACACCCCTCCGCGGCGAACGCCCGCGCCGTCGCCAGCCCGATGCCGCTCGCCCCGCCGGTGACGACCGCCGTGTGCCCTGTTAAATGCAGGTCCATGTCCGCCTCGCGGGTTGAAGAGACCTCACCCCCCGGCCCCCTCTCCATACATGGAGAGGGGGTGTACGAGGGGGAATCGCGGTTGGTGTCTTCGCCGCGAGCACAGCAAGCGGATCACATTTTCCGCTCG
>JANNVG010001267.1:0-2784 GCA_031414395.1 Fimbriiglobus sp. | reverse complement strand
CTCGGCTCGCCATTGGGCCTCACACGTCCACTTCGGCCCCGGCACCGGACGACGTGTTCCGCGGGCGGGCGCGGACGTGCAGGCGGGTGAACACGTCCGGCGCGAAGAACTCCTTCACCACCAGTTCGCCCATCTGCTGGTTCAGTCCGACCTGACGTTTCGGCCGGCCGCCCACCAGGAACCGCACCTCGAACCCGCTCGGCTGGGCGACGATCTCGATCCGCGTGGCCAGGTCGTGCCGGGCGTCGGCCACCAGCCGCTCGACCGTGGTGCGGGCCAGCTTGCGGTTCAGTTCGGCCGTCTGTTCGGCGGTCGGCGGTGGGAGGGGCGGGGGGGGGAAGGTGCGGTTCAGCGCGGCGTTCAACTCCGGAGTGTACGTCGGGAACAGCACCGTCCGCCCGTTCAGCCGGTGGCCGAGAACCCGCCGCAGGCCGGGCAACGGCAAGTCCGTCACGACGGCGAACAGGCCGTCGCGCTCGGCCAGCACGAGCGAGCGGGCGGCGAGGGCGTTCGTCTCGCCGAGGGCCGCGTTCGGCTCGGCCGGGAACTCGAAGTGGTCGATGGTGACGATGAAGCGGTCGGCCGGCAGCAGGTCGAGGAAGTGGTGGAACTGCGGGGCGAACTTGGCGGCCGGGGCGGTGAGGCGGGCCACCAGGTGCGGGGCCAAGTGGTCGGCTTCCTCGCGGAGCAGCTCGCGGTCGGTGCCGTGGCAGAGCGCCGATTCGGCCCGCAGGCGGATGTACCGCGCCCAGTTCTCGTTGCCGGTGCCGCCCTGCTCGCTCAGCCAGTCGGCGAACACGTCGCGGATGATGGCGTCGCTCGGGTCCGCCAGGATGCGGGCGACGAACGCTTTGGCATCGGGGTGGAGAATCATTCAATTCGCCTCAATTCGGGCGAAGGGCATTTACCGCAAGTGTCGTGCCCACGCAACGCCGGCTACGGACGCGGGCGGCGGCTATCCCCGGCCTGAAAGTCGCTGCCCGCTCCGCGGGCGGGACGAATCACCTGTTAGCCCGACGCGCGAGCGAGGGCCGGACCACCTGGCCGCACTGGCCAACGGCCCTTGCTCGCGCGTCGGGCTAACGGTTCTGAACGTGACGGGTGAAGCGATCCAGAATGGCTTGCCAGCCGGCCCGTTGCACCTCGACCGGGTGCGTATCCTCGGCGTCGAAGGTCTCGCGGACGGTGACGCCGTTCGGCCCGGACACGAACTCCACCACCATCGCCCGCCCGCCGAACTCGGCTTCGATCCGCTCGTGCGGAACCACCGCCGTGTAAGTGCCGGCGAAGTCGAACCCCATGCTGCCGTCAATCGCTTCCATCCGCGACGAGAACGCCCCGCCCGGCCGCAGATCGACCGTCGCGGTTGTCGTGTGCCAGTCGTCCGACGCGGCATTCCACTGCACGATGTCCGCCGGCGTCGTCCACGCCTTCCATACGGCCTCGATGGCGGCGGCAACGGTGGTTTCGACCGTGATCGTCATGGCAAACTCTCTTGTGCGGTAAGAACCACAGCCCGCGGCAGATCAGTAATCCCCGTCGCGGGCGTGCCGATCCCAGTCGATCTCGTGGAACTGATTCCACACCTCCGGGCCGATCGGCGGGCTGAACTCGTCCTGAAACCAGATGACCACCAGGTCGGAGAAATCCCGCATCGCTTCACGGGTAGGCGACGAGGAGTGGAACCGCCCGACACATGCGACCGAGGGTAGAGCGGCCGGTTCGCCGAACGGGTATGGGTGTCGACGGGGGTGTTTTAGGGGACGCTGTTCCGGCGTCAGCAACAGCGGCGGCCCGGTAAACGGTCTCGCCCGCTCTTCGGCGACAAGTCGGTCAATGATGTCCGCGTTCATCTCCCGAGTGGGCATCCCCTCCAACAACCCCTCGTACACTCGGAATTGCCTGTACGCCCGGAGTGACACTTCCCGTCCGGAGTTCAGCCGGATCTGATTCAGTCGCAGTTCCGTCGCTCGCACCGCCTCCAGCCACTTCTGGTCGATGCCGTCTCGCACCTCCGCCAGCCGGCAAGACAACCGCAGATACTCCCCCCGTGGGTCGCCTCGCTCGTCAAGCCAGTCGGCGTACACCAACCGCACGACGCGGTCGTCGGGGTTATCGCGGATCGCACGCAGGAAGGCGTTTTCTTCGTCGGTCACGAGACTCCCCCATCTGAGGGAACCATTCTATTGCGAACCGGCGGCGTGAGCCGCCTGGGTTTGCACCCAGGCGGCTCAGCCGCCGGTTCACACAGCACCCCCGGCATGACTGCCGGGGTTCGCCTTCTGGCCGTTACGCCAACGCGGGTGCCATCGGCACCGGGGCCGGGGCGCCCTTCTGTTTGATCTTCATCTCGCCTTCCTTCAAGAACTCGATGATCGCCTGCGCGCCGGCGTCGCCCAGCCGCACCTCGTGCAGCTTGAGCACGCGGGTGTACCCGCCGGGGCGGGTCTTGAACCGCGGGCCGATGACGGCGAACAGCTTCTTCAGCACCGTGTTCGTGGTGCGGTCTTCTTCCAGGGCGCCCTTCTTGTCGTAGATGCCGGTGCCGTGGGTCGGCCCCAGCCAGGACATCGCCTGCCGCCGCAGGTGCAGCGCCCGGCCGAGCAACACCTTCTTCTCCGCCTCGTCGGCCGTCGTGCCGGCCTGTTCGGTCAGCACGGCCGCCTTCTTCGCCATCGTGACCAGCTTCTCGACGAACATGCGCAGCTCTTTCGCCTTCGGCACGGTCGTCTTGATGGTCTCGTGCGTGATGAGCGCGCGGCTCATGTTGCGGAACATGGCCAG
>JANNVG010001266.1:0-2350 GCA_031414395.1 Fimbriiglobus sp. | reverse complement strand
GGGTAAGTCACCACCCCCCCCGCCCCCCTACCAATTATTGGTGTGGGGTTTTACACCGGGTATGGGTGTGCCCTTACATCGGCGGGCGCTTGCCCCCGGGTGCGCCACCCCGGGTCGCACGCCCCCGGCGATGACAGGGCGGCTGGGCAAATTGAACACCCCCTCCCCCCTGGGGGAGGGGGACGGGGGGTGAGGTCCACGACCGGATTTCGTCACTCGATCACGTACGCCTTCAGGTCGGGCTTCTCCAGCAGTTTGGCCTCGACGATCTTCAGCGTCATGTACTCTTTGTTCGCCTGCTTCACCTTCTGCACGGTCGGCTGGAGCACGCCGTCGAACTTCTTGAACTCGCTCTGCACCACTTCGGTGGTCGCGTCCGCGCCGAACGGGTCGGGCATCTTGTGCACGAACTTCACCAGCTCGCCGCCCGTCTTGTCGAAGTACAGCCGCACGTCCTTCATCCCCTTGCGGGTCACCAGCACCACGGCCACGGCCTTGACGTCCACCGTCGCGTCCTTCTCGGCCGTCAGGGTGAACTTCTTGTCGTCCAGCAGCGGGTACAGCAGGCTCACTTCCTGAATGGCGGCCAGTTGCAGGAACTCGGCCTTCGCCGGCTCCTTCAACTCCTGCGCTTTGCCGTTCGTGGTGGCCTTCACCTTGTCCTTGTTGACGACGATCACCTGGCTCGTTTTGGTGGTGCCCAGGGTGGTCTCTACGCTCATACGGAACATGTCCGGCAGGGCGTAGCTGATGGTGCTGGTGAACTTGCCCTTCTCGGCGCCGATGGTCACCTCGCCTTCCACCTTGTACTCGCCCCCCTTCGGCTTCTTCAGCGCGTCCTCGCCGCCGTGCGCCTCGATGCCCTTCTTGACGACCGCCACGGCCGCCTCGTCCGCCGCCCGCACCCCGCCGGCGCCGGCCGCCAGAACCGCGACCGCCGCCCACAGCACTGTACGTTTCATCGCTCCGCCTCGCTTGGGGAAGTTCCGAAGGGTGCCCGACATGATAGCCGGCCGGCGGGGGCGGGCCAATCCGTTACGTCCGGAACGGTGACGATCGGGTCGGCGGCACGCAAGCTGGTGGGGGCCGTGTTCACTCACGGCAGGTCTCCGGGGCAATTCCCCGGCATCCCTCAAGCACCCGCCGATGTGAACACTTTCCCCACCACTTTTCATGACGCAGACCCCGTCGGCCGACTCGGGGCGGATTCTGATTGCCACCCGAGCCGATGTTACGCTATGCTCTGAACACCGGCCCTCGGCCGGAACCCGCCACCCCCCATCACCTTCGGGGACAATTATGCTGAATCTGTTCGGCCAGCCGGCTCGCTATTGCGACGGCATCACCCGCCGGTCGGCCCTCCGCATCGGCACGTTCGCGTTCGGGGCCACCGCCTTCACCCTGGCCGACGTGTTCCGCGCCGAAGCCGCCGCCAAGCGGGAGGGCGCCCCAACCCCCAGCCAGCACAAGGCGGTCATCAACGTGTTCCTCGGCGGCGGACCGCCGCACCAGGACATGTGGGATTTGAAACCGGACGCGCCGAGCGAGATCCGAGGCGAGTTCAAGCCGATGAACACCAAAGTGCCCGGCCTTCAGATCGGCGAGTGCTTCCCGAAGATCGCCGCCGAAATGGACAAGTTCGCCGTCATCCGCAGCATCGTCGGGGCGAAGGGCGGGCACGACGCCTTCCAGTGTACGACCGGCTGGCCGCAGAACTCGCTCGCCCCGCTGGGCGGGCGGCCGAGCATCGGCTCGTTCATGGCGAAGGTGGCCGGGCCGGTCGATGCGTCGGTGCCGGCGTACATCGGGCTGGCCGACAAGACCGGGCACATGCCGTGGAGCGACCCCGGCCAGCACGGGTTCCTGGGCAGCACGTTCGGGGCGTTCAAGCCGAGCGGCCCGGACATGGCCAACATGAAGATGACGGCCGCCAACCAGACCAGCATGAGCGACCGCAAGAAGCTGCTCGCCGCGTTCGACGACCTGAAGCGCGAGGCCGACGCCGGCGGGCAACTGCGGGCGGCCGACGCGCACACCCAGAAGGCGTTCGACGTGCTCACCAGCAGCAAGCTGATGGACGCGCTGGATTTGAGCAAGGAAGACCCGAAGGTGCGGGACCGCTACGGCGACGGCAAGCCGTACAAGTACCAGTTTGATGGCGCGCCGACGGCCAACGACCAACTGCTCATGGCCCGCCGGCTGGTGCAGGCGGGTGCCCGGTGCGTGACGCTGTCGTTCGGCCGGTGGGACAGCCACGGCAAGAACTTCGACCTGGTGCGGGACCACGGCGGCAAGCTGGATCAGGCGCTCACCGCCCTCGTGTGGGATCTGGAGCGCCTGGACATCCTGA
>JANNVG010001265.1:0-12521 GCA_031414395.1 Fimbriiglobus sp. | reverse complement strand
CCCCCGGGGGGCCCCCCCCCCCCCGCTCGCCCTAAAACAGCTCACCCAGGAGTCCACCATGTCCGACCTGATCGTCTCCGTGTCCGGCATCCGCGGCATCGTCGGCGAGTCGCTCACGCCGGAGGCGGTGTGCCGGTTCGCGGCGGCGCTGGGCACGCACCTGGGCGGCGGGCGGGTGGTGGTCTCCCGCGACGGTCGGCCGAGCGGGGACGCCCTCAAGCACGCCATCTTCGCCGGGCTGATGGGCACGGGCTGCACCGCCGACGACATCGGCATCGCCCCCACACCCACGGTCGGCATCGCCGTTCGCACGCTGTCCGCGGCGGGGGCCATTCAGATCACCGCCTCGCACAACCCGGCCCCGTGGAACGGCCTGAAGATGTTCGGCCCCGACGGTGCCGTGCTGCCGGCCGACGCGGGCCAGCGGGTGAAGCTGCTGTTCGAGCGCGGGCCGTTGAACTACGCGAGATGGGACGGCACCGGCAGCGTTCGCGTGCCGCCGGACGTGCTCGAAGACCACGCCCGGCTCGTGCAAGAAAACGTCAGCGTTTCCGTCATCGCCAGCCGAGGCATCCGCGTGTTCCTCGACGGCAACGGCGGCTCCGGCGGCCCGCTCGCGTCCACGCTGCTCGGCGAACTCGGCTGTCAGGTGGTTCAGCACAACTGCGAGTCGAACGGCATCTTCGCCCACGAAGCCGAGCCGACGCCCGCCCACCTCGTGGACGTGGCCCCGTGGGTGAAGCAGACCGAATCGGCCGTCGGTTTCGTGCTCGACCCCGACGCCGACCGGCTGGCACTGATCGACGAAACCGGCACCTGTGTGAGCGAAGAACTAACGCTCGCGCTCGCCGTGAAGTACCGCCTGAAGTACGTCACCGGGCCGGTGGTGGTGAACATGAGCACGAGCCGGGTGATCGAAGATTTGGCGACGGCGGCGGGGTGTCTGTTCACCCGGAGTGCGGTGGGCGAGGCGAACGTGGTGGCGAAGATGCGAGAGGTGAGCGCGGTGATCGGCGGGGAGGGCAACGGCGGGGTGATCGACCCGCGGATCGGCTGGGTCCGCGACCCGTTCATCGGCATGGCAATGATCCTGAGCCTGATGGCGGAGGAGCGGAAGCCGGTGTCGCAACTAGTGGCCGAACTGCCGCAATACGCCATGCTGAAGACGAAGTTCACCGTACCGAAGGAGAAGCTTCAACCGGCACTCGACGCGATGCGTGCGAAGTGGCCCGACGCCACCGCGAACACCATCGACGGCCTGCGACTCGAGGGCCCCGACTGGTGGCTGCACGCGAGAGCCAGCAACACCGAACCCGTCGTCCGGATCATCGCAGAAGCCCCGACCACGGAGCAGACGAAGGCGTTGTGTGACGCGGCGGGGGAGTTGTTGACCAAGTAGGGGAGTGGAACGACATAGCTCAGCAGCCGGGACCGCTTCAGTGAACTATGAACTCGCAGAACCGCTGTCGCCGGCCGGGTCAGGTGCAGCGTATGGTTCAACGTGCCTCCCTACACCTCGAACTCAAGATACCGGACATCGGAGATCACTCGGTCGTACCGCTCGAAGAATACCCCGGACTTGGCGGGATTGAGGTTGAAGGAGTTACACCACTTCCCCATTGCTTGTGCCACACACTGGATCAACTGCCACATCCCCAGATACTTCGCCTCCGCTTCCCCAGGTGGGTGCCCGTCGGGCAGGTGCCCAATGTAGAACATCAGCCTGCGGACCTTGCCAGACGCGACCCGCCGTGAGTCCAGGTTGGTCATGTGCAGGAGCGAGTTCCGCAACTCCCACAACTCATCGGCCGAGACACCCAGCTTGCCCAATTCGGCGTACTCGGTGAGCCACGCCTGGAAACTGCCTGGCTTGTCTCCGTGCTCAAGATAACCGAAGGTGTCCACCGCGGACATCAGGAGCTTCATCGCCGAGACGTAGTGCTTGTTGTTCCACAGCAGCTTGACGGCACGGAAGTAGTCGTCGTTGAAGAGGGCGGCCAGGTCGAAGCTGTTCCCCTTGAGGTACGACATCAAGTAATCGTCCATCGCAACTCTCCAGTGGTTGAGTCGGGGATGGACACGTGAACCAGCGTTCAGGTTCGTCCCGCGCTAGGGCTAGTTCAGGGCCTCTGCGGCCGAACAGGTGTTTATCCCAATCAACTTTTCTCCGCAACCGCCGGCGTACCCTGTCGGGGGTTGACCGCTCGCAATAGGTCGCACCGAAATTTCTCAAACCTGCGACTCCGGGTCTACGTGGCACATCAGTATGGAATCGCCAAAACCTCGACCGCGTCGCCGGGTTGACAGGGGAATGCACTACCGCATCGGCATTATGCCGATCAAGATCCCCACGCCGATGAGCACACCCCCGCCGCCCATGACGGTGAATGCCAGGGGGAACAGCCACATTTGAGTGAAGGTGGTCGCGAGCAGGTAGTTCGGATCGCCCGCGTCGTAGATGATGTTCGAAGTGCTCCCGAGTGGCTCACCGCGCCCCGACACGGACAATTTCACACGTCGCATCTCGCCCGACTGATCGACGAATTCGACGACCGGATACCGCGCGCCTTCGTCATCGGCTTCGAAATCGACGACGGTTGCTTCCGTGCGGACTCCCCGGAAGAGCAACCGGATGGTTTTGCCGGTGAGCACCAGTCCGATGAGGAGGAAAACCCCGCTGACTCCGATGAACAGTGCCCCGGCACAAACACTCATGATCGCAGCTCCGAGTCGGTGAGCGACTGATCGTCCCGAAGTCGAACGCCCGACCCCGGCGGCTCGGTTGTCCACTCCTCGTGATCCGCTCGGGTCGTATCGCAGCGACCCCGGTGGGTTTCTGGTCCGCCCCGCGGAGCGTGGCGGCAACAATGTCGCCGCCACGCTCCGCGGGGCGGACCAGACCACTACACCCGAACGGGAGCCGTCCTACCGCTCGATGCCCTTCGACACCAGCGGCGACGGGCGGAGTTTCATACCGAGTGCGCGAATCGGTGAGTCCTTCGGGGCGGTGTCGCCGACGTAAGGCATCGCCTTGATGAGTTGCGTCATCGCCTGTTCGGGGTCCATGCCACGACGCAGCAGGAAGTCGTAGAAGAGGAACTCGCTCACCGCACTGCCGGCCCAGTCCACGCTCGTCGTGTACCCGGACACGGGGAAGGTGGCGTCGGCCCCCAACTCCTTCTGCACCTGCTCGCCGAACTTGCCCCGCATCACCTCACACGCGGCGAAGTGCAGCAGCCGCACGTTGCTCGCCCCGCGGAGGGCGTCGGCGATGGCCTTCGGGGTGGGAGGCCCCTTCTCCGCGTTCGGCCCGGACGCGCTGCCGTGGCTCGACAGCACCACCACCACCGGCTCGGCCAGGAACGCCACCTCCTTCAGCCACTTGGTCATGCTCTCAGCGTCGGTGAAGTTGCGGTGCCGCACGCCCACCTCCTCCGACCCGGCGAAGAACGATTTCAACATCGCCCCGAAGCTGTACTCGGCCTCATTCAAGGAACCCTCCCAGTTCGCTTCCACCACGATCAGCCACTGCTTGCCGGGGGTCGGCGTCACCCGCTTGTTCGTCGGCCACGGCTTCTCCTCCGTCGCCCCGTCCTCCTTCCACTTGCCGGCGAAGCTGTCGGCGTCGTCGGCCAGGGTGAACGTGCCGCCGCCCTTCGCCCCGGTCGATTCGGTGTACGTGAACGTGAGCACCTTCCCCTTCAGCGTCCCCTCAATGCTGCCCGCCCCGGCCCACAGGTACGTCCCCCGCACCTTGTCGCCCGTCTGCGTCAGACGCATCGGCCCGCTCGCACTCCGCCACAGGCCGGTGAAGTCCTTCGCCTTCGGCCGCGTGCCCTTCCACAACCCCCACTGCTGGTCGCCGGTCTGCTTCCACTTGCCGGTGAACGACAGCCCGTCGGCGGCCAGTTCGAACTCCCCTTCACCCGTGGCCACAGTCTCCTTGTAGGTGAACGTCAGCTTGCGCTCTTTGACCGTGCCTACGATCTCGCTCTTCTGGCTGCCCATCGTGTAGTAGCCGGACACCTTGCCGTCTTTCTCGGTCAGGGTCATCGGGCCGAACGTGGACTGCCAGTCGCCGGCGAAGGTGGGGGTCTTCGGCGGGTCGGCGGCGAAGAGCGGAACGGACAGGACGAACGCGAGGGCGATGAGACCGCGGCGCATGGCGTAACCTCACGAGAGGGACGCCGCGAGCGTAACAGCGGGGAATGGTGGTGGCAAGTAACAGGCTGCGACCGCCCCCTCGCTCGCGCGTCGGGCTAACGGAAGTAGTCGGGCAGGTCCGGCTTCGTGTCGCGGAGGATTTCGAGCGCCGCCTGCCGGTCGGCCTTGCTCAGGTGCTCGAACTCCTTCGCCGTGTCCTTGCCGGTCAGCACCTCCCACAGCCGCCGGTAGACGCGCTCCTTCGCCTCGGCGGGCAGCCCGTCGAACTGCTTCGTGGAGATGACGTAGCTGAGCGGGTACTTGAACAGCCGGGTGGTCAGGTCGAACTCGCGGAGCGACCGCTTCTTGGCGTCGAACGGCCCGCGGGCGGCGAACTCTTTGGCGAACTCCGACGTGCCCGCCACCATCTCGGTCAGCTTCGCCTCGTCGCAGAACAGCAGGTACTTCACCACCGCCTCGCACGTCCAGTGAATCCGCCGGGTGATGCTCTCGCTGCGGGTGGTCGCCGGCTCGCGGAACGCCTTGTTCAACTCCGCCTGCTCGTGCAGCGCCTGCCGGGTGATGAAGCTGGCTCGCGTCAGCCGGTTCTGCGCCTCCCCCTGGTGTTCGAGCACCATGAGCGCCACGAGGTCGCTGTGCGGGGTCAGGTAGTTCGCCACCGTGAAGTACGGCTTCAGGTCGGTCACGTTCTCGCTGGCGGGCTGCTTGTCCTTCTCCGCCCAGTTCCACCCGCCGACGATCTGGTTGCCCTGGTGCGTCTGCTTGCCGCTCGTGCCGGTGACGTACCACCCGCCCCACCGCTCCTCGAACGGCGTGCTGTGATCGACCGTCTTGCTCCCGCGGGAGAGCACCAGCTCGCCCGACTTGTCCGCCGACACCGACCGCACCAGGTGGCCGGGGTACCCCTGATTCCGCGACGACCCGTGACAGATCAGGCAGTTCTCGGTCTGTCGGGTGAAGCGCAGCGGGGCGGAGGTGTCCTGGTCGAACGTGTAGAACACGGTGCCGAGCTGTGGGTCGGACGCGACGACCTCGCCCACGTCCCCGCCGCGGCAGAAGCCGACCGTGATGTCGTCGTTGAAGTAGATGGCCCGCGGCGTCTTCGGCCCGATGCGGGAGCGCTGCAGGCTGGTCTTCGAGAACACCAGCACTTGCGACGACGTGGGCACGTCGAGCGCCTTCAACACCGCCTTCAGGTAGCCGAACTCGTCGTCCGCTTTGGCGACGACGGTCTTGTCCTTCAGCTTGGCGACCACCCGCGTGACGGCGTTGTCGGCCTTCGCCTTGGAGTAGCGAATCGGCGGGTCGTCCAGGTCGCCGGCGACGGCCGACACCGCGAGCGCCAGGACAACGACAACGGGAAGTGCGGTGCGTGCCACAGGAACCCTCCGGCGGTTAAATCAGACATGATTATCCAATATCCCCGCCGCGGAGTCAAGCGGCCGGCGTGAGGTGAGTGGGGCCACTGGGATTCGAACCCAGAACCAAGGGATTCTGAGTCAAGCCGCTGATGCTGATTTCTCCCTGAAATCTCAGGTCGTGTCACCGCTTCCCGACCCGTGTTGCACACCCGGTTGCACACACCCGGCCAACCACCTCTCGGATCTCGCCCGGCTCCTGCTGAACTGGCCCGCCCTTCCCGCCCACATCAAGGCCGCCGTGATGACGCTGGTGAACACGGCCGCCCCGATCCCGCCCGCCGACCCGCACGGGCTGAACGACGAGCTGCCGCCCGGATACGAGCGGACGGGCGACACCACATGAGCGCGGCGGGCGTGGTGCAAGGCCGACAGCCGACGCAACCTCGAACCGCCCTGAGAACTGACGGGTGGGAGGGCACGTCGCACGAGTTGGGGTCTGAACTGGACTCGTTCGCCGAGCGGCACCGGCTGTTCGCCTTCGTGCCCCTCTGTCCGGGGCGGCAGGTGGCCGGCCTGGTGCCATTCCTCTCGGCCAACGGGTTCACCCTCACCCACCACCGCACCAAGCACACCCGCACCCTGCGGTTCACCCGATGCCCCCTGTGATCCGCGAGCGGCCCGCTTTGACACCGCCCGCCCTGGCCGTTACCGTACCATCACCCGCCGAGGTGTTCGGATGCCCCTACTCGACCACTTCCACCTGCCGCTCGCCGGCCGCCGACACTGGGAGTCGTTCTACTTGCAGTGGGCGTCGGCCATCTCCGACGCGCTGAACGAGTCGTTGCCGCCCGACTACTTCGCCGAGCCGCAGGTCCACGCCGGCCCGCGGGTGGAGGTGGACGTGGGCACGTTCGACGACCGCCCGTCGGCCGGCGGCGGGGTGGCCACCCTCCCACGGACGCAACCGAAGCTCGCCCCGCCCGACGTGCTGCTGCCGGCCGTGTTCCCGCCCGAGTTCGGGGTGCGGGTGTTCGAGACGAGCGGCGGGCCGCGGTTGGTGGCGGCGGTGGAGCTGGTGAGTCCGGGGAACAAGGACCGGGCGGACAAGCGGACGGCGTTCGCGGCCAAGTGCGTGGCGAACCTGACGGCCGGGTGCGGGCTGCTGGTAGTGGACGTGGTGACCAGCCGGCTGAGCCGCCCGCTCGACGACCTGTTCCCGCTGCTCGCCCCCGGCGTGCCGGTGCCAGACCACGGCCCGCTGGCGGCGGTGTCATTCCGCCCCATGCGAGCGGGTGACACGGACAGCATCGAGGTGCGGGTGCGGGCGCTGACCGTCGGCGGGGCGCTGCCCGAGTTGCCACTGGCGTTGGACGCCGGGCGGGTGGTGATGGTGGATTTGGAAGCGACCTACGAGGACGCCCGCGGTCGCAGCCGGCTGTGAGGCGGGCCGGGTCGGTGCCGGTGCGGGGCCTCGGTCAGTTCGCCCGTCGAGGACTCGTCCAGGGCGACACCCCGTGACGCCGGACACCCTCCCCCGGCACACAATACGGCAACTCAAGTGCCATTGGGCGCCCCGCCCGCGCTCGCGGTAGTTTCTCCGGCTCACCCCGCCATGTAGACGGTCTTCACCTCGGTGTACAGCTGCAGGGCGTACTGGCCCAACTCGCGGCCGATGCCGGACATCTTGAACCCGCCGAACGGCGCGCGGGCGTCGAACACGTCGTAGCAGTTCACCCACACCGTGCCGGCCTTCAGCGCGTTGCTCACGCGGATGGCCTTCTTCACGTCCCTCGTCCACACGGCGGCGGCGAGGCCGTAGAAGGTGCGGTTGCCGCGCTCGATCACCTCGGCAGTGTCCTTGAACTTCAGGATGCTCATGACCGGCCCGAAGATCTCCTCCTTCGCAATCGTCATGTCGTCGCTCACGTCGGTGAACACGGTCGGCTCGACGAAGTACCCGTTGGCGTGGGCGGCGGCCAAACCCGACAGCGACTCCGACCCGCCGACCAGCACCCTCGCCCCCTCGCGTTTTCCGATGTCGATGTACCCCCGCACGCGGTCCTGTTGCTCCTTGCTCACCTGCGGGCCTTGCTCGGTGTCCGGGTGGAACGGGTCGCCCAACCGCCGGCCCTTCGCCTTCTTCGACATCTTCTCGACGAACTCGTCGTACACCGCCTCTTCCACGAACAGCCGGCTGCCGGCCACGCAGCACTGCCCCTGGTTGAAGAACAGGCCGAAGTACGCGCCCTCCACCGCCGCGTCGATGTCGGCGTCGGCGAAAACGATGTTCGGACTCTTCCCGCCGAGTTCGAGCGACACCCGCTTCAGGTTCGATTGCGCCGCGGCCGTCATCACGAGCTTGCCGGTGCTCGTCTCGCCCGTGAACGCGATCTTGTCCACGTCCATGTGCGAGGCGAGCGCGGCCCCGGCGGTCGGCCCGTAACCGGGCACCACGTTAATCACGCCGTCGGGGAAGCCGACCTCTTGCGCGAGTTCGGCCACCTTCAGCGCGGTCAGCGGGGTCTGCTCGGCCGGCTTGAGCACCAGTGCGTTGCCGCACGCCAGCGCCGGCCCCCACTTCCACGCCTGCATGAGCAGCGGGAAGTTCCACGGGATGATCTGGCCCACGACGCCGACGGGTTCGTGCCGGGTGTAGCAGAAGTAGTCGCCGTTCACCGGGATCGTCTGCCCGTGGTTCTTGTCGGCCCACCCGCCGTAGTAGCGGTAGCAGTCGATGGTGAGGGGCAGATCGGCGGCGAGCGATTCAGCGATCGGCTTCCCGTTGTCGAGCGTTTCGAGGCCGGCGAGTTCGGCGGCGTTCGCCTCCACGGCGTCGGCCAGCTTGCCGATCAGCCGGCCCCGCTCACTCGCGTTCATCTTGCCCCACGCCCCGTCCATCGCCTTGCGGGCGGCCTTCACCGCCAGGTCGATGTCGGCCTTGTCCCCCTCGGCCACGTCGCAGATGTTTTGCCCGGTGGCCGGGTTGACGGTGGCGAACGTCTTGCCGGACACCGAATCGACCCACTTGCCGCCGATGAACATCGGCTGCAGGGCCTTCACCTTCGGCGGGGCGATGCGGGATTTCGCGGGAGCGGTGGCGGTGGCCATGACGGAGACTCCGTTCGCGGAAGGGAGGGTGGCGAACTGGGCCATTGGACGCCGGGAACGGCGCGGAGTCAAGCGGCCGGCAAAATCCCGTTCGGACACGGCAAGAACGGGGAGGACAGAGCCGTACTGCCGGTGAAGCGACCTTTCCACACCGGGGGTGCCCGAGATGGTCAGCACGATCAAGTACGCCGAGATCTCCGACGCCGTCTATCAGATCGGGAAGGCCGGCGGGAATTACGTCGTCAGCGACTTCCGCACCGCCCTGTTCGAGGAGGGCGGGTGGGGGACCACGAACACCAAGTTCAAGGGGTGCGTGTACGTCAGGCGGTCCTCCCGCGACGTGGTGGTGGCGCTCCAGGGGACCGATTTCACCGGCAAGTTCGGCGACCTGTACGCCGACGTCCAGATCGTCCTCGGCATCCTCCCGCAGTACTGCGGGGCGGCCGAGCGGCTGTATCACAAGGCACTCAAGAGATACAAGGGGTGGAACATCAGCCTCACCGGGCACTCGCTCGGCGGGGGGTTGGCCCAGGTGGTCGGGCACTGGACCGGCTGTCCGTTCGTCACCTTCAACGCCCCCGGCATGTGGGGGGACATCCAGAAGAGCAAGTTTCTGAGCGACCACGAGTGGGGCGACAAGTGTTGGGACGGGATGTTCAAAGGGTCCCTCCTGGCCAAGCAGCGGGCGTCCACCGGGCGGAACTTCCGCAACTGGTTCTGCCCGGTGAGCGCGTACGGCGCGCACTACGGCCCGGTCACACGGTTCCGTGTTCCCGGACTCAACCCGCACTCCATGACGAACCTGAAGGAGAAGATTCGACGCACCCAGCGGTGGGCGAATGTCGATCCGCTCGACCCGCAGAACAAGGAGTGGGGTGAACTGGACTGAGCCGTCGGGTGAGAACCGGGCTTCCTGAAATGCCGAACGCCCGACACGTTCGTGCCGGGCGTTCGGGGGAAGCGGGTGTCGAGTCGAGACACCCGCACGGGTACTGCTCTACCGGCCCAGTTGCACTTGGCCGGGCAGTCGCTCGGCGATTTTCATCAGCACGTCGAGGCGAACCGTCAGGTTGGCCGGCTTCCCGCCCGCGGCGTTGCACTCGCTGATGAACTCCTTGGCGAGCTTCAGGAGTTCATCGTAGGTCGCCTTGTGCGACCCCACCGGGCGGTTGTTCGCCCCTTGGCCCTCGATTTCGGACACGAGCGTCTGGATCTGATCGGCCGGTTCGCGGGACTTCTTCGCTCGCTGGATGGCATCCATGGCGATCTGCTTGACGTCCGTTGCGTACAGGTCGGCGTCCCTTGAGTTGTCCGTGTACGGGGCTTCGGCCGGGCCGCACGCCGACACGGTGAGTGTCAGCAGGAGGAGAGGCAGCAGGCGGAGAAGGCGGGGCATGTCGATAGGGGGGTGTGGGGAAGGGAGCGTATTGCGCACGCGGGGCGTCTCGAACACGCTCTAGTCGAGGCCGTTGACCACCGTGCCGTCGGCCTGGGCCAGCACCTGGAGCCAGGTGGCCAGGCTGACGGAGTTGCGGATGAACCGCACCGAGCCGTCGCACAGGCACGACATGACACCGCCGGTGTGCTTGCTCCGGGACGTCTGGTAGGCCCGGCTGCCGCCGGCGGCGCAGCGCAGGTTCCGGTCCGCGTTGTCCGCCGAGCAGAACCCGGGTTGGTCGCGGTTGTTGTTGTCCAGGGCGTTGGCGTTGGGCGTCAGGCGCAACCGGGGGGAGTTGTAGGACGGGGCACCGCCGCAAATGTACGACCCGACCGGGTAGGCCCAGGCCCCGCGGCTGTCGCCGGTTCGCTCGCCGGCAATGATCTCGCTCATGAGGACGGTGTTCGAGGTGCCGTCAGTGATGTCGGCGAACCGTGCCGCGTATCCGATGTTGTCCTGGCGGTAGGGCGTGGGGGCAGGGGGAGAGGGGTCGCCCATGCTGAACGGCCCGCGCTCGGCGGACAGGTTGAAGTCGGTCGTCGAGAAGGCGTTGCCGGCCCCGCAGTTGACCGCGTAGTTGCCGCGGGCGAACGGCACCCCGCCGTTGCTGAACGGGATCTTGGTGCTGCCGTCGCTGGGGCACTTGAAGGTCTTGATCTCGACCACCACGACGGCCGGGTTCACGCCGTCCCGCGACCGCATCTGGGTGTAGTCGTACCCCTTGAACAGGTTGCCCTGCTCGATGTACGGGAGGATCGCGATGCCCCATCCCGGCCCCCAACTGGTGCTGTCGGAGGCGGCCGCGTTGTTACCGTCTCGGTTGTGCGCGCCGGGCGAGGGGAAGCGCTGGCTCACGTCGTGGTAGGAGTGCATGGCGATGCCGAACTGCTTCAGGTTGTTGGAGCAGCTCATGCGGGCGGCGGCCTCGCGGACCTTCTGCACGGCCGGCAACAGCAGGCCGATGAGGATGGCGATGATGGCGATCACCACCAGCAGTTCGATCAGCGTGAACGCGGGGCGAGAGAATTGCGACCGAGACATCATGACCTCCGGGAGGGGAGTGAAGGCGGGATCGGAGGCGGCGCGCCACACCGTCCGGAGTGTGGGGCCGGTCCTACGGCAGATGAAGACTTCGTGAAGATTAATCGGACGCCTGCTTTCAGGCAAGAACTTTCGGAACGGCGAATCTGGGTTCCTGTTCGCAGGACGCTTCCCACTGGTGCGAACGGCACTTCCCACCCGTGAAATGCCGAACGCCCGACACATTCGTGCCGGGCGTTCGGGGAGAGGGTATTTCCGGATTCAGCAGCAGTTGCCGTTCTTCATTTCCGTCTCGCACTCGACCGAGTTCTTGGTCAGGTGGACGTGGCTGTCCACGCGGTCCACCCACGAGGTGGGGATCATGTGGTGCTGGCCGTCCTTGCTGTCGCCGGCCGTCAGCTTGATCTTGTCCCCTTCCACGCGGTCCACTTTGCCGATCTGTTTTCCGCAACTGGCGTACACCGGCATGTGCTCGGTGATGGCCCCGAGGCCCTGGTCTTTCGCATGACCGATGCCCGTCTTGTCCTTTACGAAGTCCACCGCGGTGCCCGCGCCTTCGGCCACCTTGTGGCCGACCGTCTTGGCCCCGTCGACCACCTTCTCGCCGACCGCCTTGGCGGCCTCGCCGACCGCTTTGCCGGCGTCCACGATCTTCTCTTTCACGCTGCTCATGGGACTTCTCCGTTGGGTGTGTCGCCGGGGTTATCGGCCCGGCGGCCGGTTGAGAATACACTTGCACTCGGCGTGCCAAACGGCCGATCACAACCCCGTGAAGTTCTTGAGCAGCACCTTGCCGACGCCCTGGCTCTTTTCCGGGTGGAACTGGGTGGCGAACACGTTGTCCCGCCAGATGGCCGCGGGGAATGCGTCGGGGTAGTCGGCTTCGGCGACGGTGAGTGTGCTGTCGGCCACGGCCGGGTAATAGCTGTGGACGAAGTAGAACGCCGGGTCGGGCGGCAGGCCGGCGAACAGCGGGCAGTTCGGTCGGGTGAAACGGAGCGTGTTCCAACCCATGTGCGGCACCTTCAACCCCGGCCGGCACTCGAACCGCACCACCTCACCGGGGAACACATCCAACCCCGCGTGCAGGCCGTCTTCCGTGCTGCGGGTGAACAGCATTTGATAGCCCAGGCAGATGCCGAGGAACGGCGAGCCGGAGTTGATGTGATGTACGACCGCGTCGGCGAGGCCGGTCTCGCGGAGCTTGGCGATGGCGTCGCGGAACGCGCCGACGCCCGGCAGCACCACCTTGGTGGCGTCGGCCACGCGGTTCGGGTCGGCGGAGATGTCCGCGGCGGCCCCCACCGCCTCGAACGCCTTCTGCACGCTCCGCAGGTTGCCCATGCCGTAATCGACGATCACGATGTCGGACGCCATTTGTTTGCTCCGTTCGGGTTGGGCGAGCCGAG
>JANNVG010001264.1:0-3108 GCA_031414395.1 Fimbriiglobus sp. | reverse complement strand
CCCCGGCCGTGCGCCCCCCCCCCGCCCGGCGCCCGCCCCCCCCCGCCGCAACCCCGTCGGCGGGCGCGGGGGGGGGGCCGCGTCCGGGTGGCGCGCAGCGCGTGCGGTGCCGGGTTCTCGCAAACACTCTGGTTTCCCCGGACGCTCGACCCGCCCTACAAGAGCCGGCTCCGTTGCCCTCCCCACGGCCGGCGCGTAACATTCGTTACCCGCCGGTTCCCACCTTTCCCCTTTTGGAGTTCCCCCGATGCGTCTGAAGACCCTGCTCACCCTGTCGGCCGTGGCCGTCGCCGCCGTCGCGCACGCCGACGACAAGTTCGTGAGCGTGAAGGGCACGGTGACGTTCGACAAGGCCCCGAAGGCCGAAGTGCTGACCGTGACGACCGACAAGGACAAGTGCTGCAAGGACGGCGACCTGGTGTCGAACAAGATCCTGGTGGACCCGAAGAGCAAGGGGCTGGCGAACGTGGTGGTGTACCTGCGGGCGGATTCGGACGACCGCGACGCCGCCTTCCCGGCCGACAAGATCGACCCGGCGCTGGCCAAGCCGAAGGCGGTCAACCACGTGATCGACCAGCCGAAGTGCCAGTTCGAGCCGCGGGTGGTGGTCGCCCGCCAGGGCGACACGGTGACGGTGAAGAACACGGCCGACATCGCCCACAACATCAACTTCAGCTCGGAAGCGCTCAACTTCAACGTGACCGTGCCGGGCGGCAAGCAACACGAGGTGAAGGACGAACTGAAGGCCGACCGCCGGCCGGCCCTGTACAAGTGCGACATCCACCCGTGGATGCAGGGGCGGCTGTTCGTGTTCGACCACCCGTACTACACCCTGACCGACAAGGACGGGAACTTCGAACTGAAGGGCGTGCCGGTGGGCAAGTGGCGGGTGGTGTACCGGCACGAGGGCGGGTTCCACAAGGGGAAGGACGGCAGCCTCGGGTTCGTCGTCGAGGTGAAGGGCGACAAGAAGACGATGGAGATGGAGAAGCTGGAGTTCGAGATGCCGGCGCAGTGACGCCATCCCGGGCGAACCCGGCCCGCAAGGGCCGCGGGTGTGAGTTGACAAGCAGCCACGGATGACACGGATTCAGACCGAGGGCAGGTCGAAATTCTTCTCTGCTCTGGATCCGTGCTCTCCGTGCCGTCCGTGGCCGTTTGGTGTTCGCACCCACGGCCCTCGCGGGCCGGGTTCGCCAAGATCACTTCTTCTTCTTCGCGATCGCCGCCCCGACGAAGTCGCGGAACAGCGGCTGGCAGGCGGTCGGCTTGCTCTTGAACTCCGGGTGGCACTGCACGCCCAGGAACCACGGGTGCCCCGGCAGCTCGATCACTTCCACCAGGCTGCCGTCGGGCGTCGTGCCGCTGATCACGAACCCGGCCTTGGTGAACAGCTCGCGGTACTCGTTGTTGAACTCGAAGCGGTGGCGGTGCCGCTCCTTCACCACCCCCTCGCCGTACGCCTTGTGCGCCAGCGTGCCGGGCACGAGGGCGCAGTCGTAGCTGCCCAGCCGCATCGTCCCGCCGACCCGCGTCACCTGCTTCTGCGCGTCCATCAGGCACACCACCGGGTGCGTGGTGTCCTTGTCGAACTCGATGCTGTTCGCGTCGGGCAAGCCGAGCACGTTGCGGGCGAACTCGATGGTGGCGCACTGCAAGCCCAGGCAGATGCCGAAGAACGGGATCTTGTTCTCGCGGGCGTACTTGATCGCCGCCACCTTGCCGAGGATGCCACGCTTGTCGAACCCGCCGGGCACCAGGATGCCGTCCACCCCGGCGAGCAACTCCGCCGCCCCCACCTTCTCCACCTCTTCGGACTCCACCCGCACCGTCTTCACCTTGTGCAGGTGGGCGATGCCGCCGTGGTCGAGCGCCTCGTACACGCTCTTGTATGCGTCGCGGTGCTTGACGTACTTGCCCACCACGGCGATGGTCACTTCCTTGCCGGCCGGCCCGGCCATCTCGCGGATGGCGTCCACCATCTCGGTCCAGTCGTCGATCTCGATGGGGCGGGCGTTGGTCAGGCCGAGCTTCTCCACGATGAGCGTGTCCAGCCCGTTGCCCATCAAACTCAGCGGCACTTCATAGATGCTGAACTCGCGGTCCTTCTCCTCGATCACCGCCCGCCGCTCGACGCTGCACATGAGCGCGATCTTGTCGCAGTCCTCCCGCGGGATCTCCTTCTCGGTGCGGCAGATGAGCACGTCCGGTTGCAGGCCGATCCGCCGCAGCTCCTGCACGCTGTGCTGCGTCGGCTTCGTCTTCAGCTCGCCGGCCGCCTTGAGGTACGGCACGAGCGTGAGGTGAATGAGCAGGCAGTGCGCCTTGCCCACCTCCATGGCGAACTGGCGGATGGCCTCGAAGTACGGCGACCCCTCGATGTCACCGACCGTCCCGCCGATCTCGGTAATCACCACGTCCACGTCCGGGGTGGCCACCTTGCGGATGCAGTTCTTGATCTCGTCGGTCACGTGCGGCACCACCTGCACCGTCTTGCCGCGGTACAGGCCGGCCCGCTCCTTCTCGATGATCGTCTGGTAGATGCGGCCGGTGGTGAAGTTGCAGTCGCGGTTGAGCGGGGCGTTGGTGAACCGCTCGTAGTGGCCCAGGTCCAGGTCGGTCTCGGCCCCGTCGTCCAGCACGTACACCTCGCCGTGCTGGTACGGCGACATCGTGCCCGGATCGACGTTCAGGTACGGGTCCATCTTCTGCATCCGCACCTTCAGACCCCGCCGCTCCAACAGTAAGCCGATGCTGGCCGAGGTGAGGCCTTTGCCGAGCGAGCTGACCACCCCGCCCGTCACGAAGATGTGTTTCGCCATAGCGCGAGCGACTCCCGGAAAGGCTCTGTTGTATGAGGTGAGGGTGGGGGGGAAAAGCGGCACGCGGGTGACGCGGATTTCAGCGCGGATCAACGCGGATGAAGGCAGGATTCAATGAGGGAACCAGGAAGGCAGGAAGAGAGCCGATCTCGAACTCGCCTCCTGTATTCCTGGTTTCCTCATTGAATCCTGCCTTCATCCGCGTTGAGATCCGCGTCACCCGCGTGCCGCTTTTCCCCCCCACCCTCACCTCATACAACAGAGCCTTTCCGGGAGTCGCTCGCGC